>JAGNSM010000043.1 GCA_017988045.1 Fusobacteriaceae bacterium | reverse complement strand
TTTTGATTCTTTCAAGAGTTTTATTTGCTGCTACCTCAAACTCTTCACTCAAATCATCTCCTATTTTACTAAATACTTTATCACCTTTTATTTCAGAAGGAACTCTCGGTATTGGTAATCCTACTAACGTTTCTGGACAAACTTTCAGATAATCAAGTTTTAAAGTTTGTACATATAACTTAGTATAATTATTTCCACCATTATATTTTATATTATCTCCCAAAAGGCAAGCACTTATTCCTATTTTTTTAGGATATTTGTATTCTTCCAAGTCATTAAAACTCTTTTTATCTATATATT
The DNA here is from genome assembly GCA_017988045.1 of Fusobacteriaceae bacterium. Classification (GTDB taxonomy): domain Bacteria; phylum Fusobacteriota; class Fusobacteriia; order Fusobacteriales; family Fusobacteriaceae; genus JAFGUR01. The sequence continues at coordinate 17,696 of JAGNSM010000043.1, read as the reverse complement.
TTATTATCTGTTTTTTATCCCAAATAATATCAAGTAAAGGTACTAATACAAAGTTTCTTTGTTTATAATATTTATGTGGTATAGTTAATTTTTCTGATTCTATTATTAAGTCATCATAAAAAATAATGTCTATATCAATAGTTCTAGGCCCCCAATGAAGTTCTCTTACTCTTTGGAGCTTTGATTCAATTTCGTTTATTTCAGAAAGCAATTTATATGGCAGTAATTTTGTTTCTATCTCTACACAGCAGTTAATAAAATCATCTTGTTCTTTATAACCCCAAGCTTTTGTTTTATAAAATTTACTAACTTTTGTAACTTTTGTCATATCTAGTTTATCTAATTTTGAAATTGCATTTAAAAGATAAAAAAAACTATCTCCCATATTGGAACCTAGACTCAAATACACTCTACTCATAATCTTTTTTACTCCTCGTAATTTCTACTGCTACATATTTAAATATTCCATTAATTGGAGCATTTGGTTTTTCTATAGAAACAGTTACTTCTTCTACCCCATATTTCTCTACTATCATCTTAGCCAACTCTTCCGCTAATTTTTCTATAAGTTTAAATTTGTTATTTTTAGTTAAAGTTACCACATCATCATGTACAAATCCGTAATGAACTGTATCTTCCAATGTATCATTAATACAAGCTTTTCTGATATCTTTTTTCATGGTTATATCTATAGTAAATCTTTGACCCAAACTATTTTCTTCCGACAAAGCCCCATGATAAGCAAAAACTTCTATTCCTTTTATAATTATTTTATCCATAAAAACTCCTTATTTATGTATTGGAGTGAATCCTTCTCCATAAACTTCATGAACATCTGTTACTATTATAAAAGCATTTTTATCTATAGCTTTTATAAATTCCTTCAGTTCATGTATCTCTTTCGTGGCTAATACAGTCAAAATCATTTTTTTCTCATTATCTGTATAAAGTCCATTAGCTGCTATCCCTGTTCCACCACGTTCTATATCAAATAGTATCATCTCTTTAATCTTATCATATTCATCTGAAATAATAAGAACCATCTTGGAGTAACTTACCCCTTCTAGAGTCTTATCAATAAAAATTCCTGTAGCGTACAAGCAAATTAAGGCATAAAGAGCTGCTTCCCATCCAAATACTATAGTTGCTGCTATTATTACACAAAAATCTACCATCATCATGGCATAACCCGTTGGAATCTTCGTAAATTTATTCAGCACTTGAGCTACTATATCAGTTCCTCCAGTACTTCCACCATATTTCATTACTAAACCTATTCCAAATCCTGTTATAACTCCACCATAAATAGGAGCCAACAATAGGTTTCCTCCTTTAGAATAATCTATTAATTTATCTACATTAGGCAGTATATACTCAATAGAATCTACAAATACAGATAATAAGATTGTTCCGTATAAAGTTTTTAACCCATAACCTTTTCCAAAGCTTTTTATTCCTATTATAAAAAGGGGAATATTCATAACTAGCATACTCATTCCCACTTTAAATCCAAATTTATGATGAAGTATTATTGATATTCCAGAGACTCCTCCAGCAGCAATTTTTCCTGGTACCAAAAAGACTCTAATTCCTATTGCTGCAATTATTAGTCCTATTGTAATAAATATATAATCTAAAGCTACACTTTTTATCTCTCTTTTCAACATATCCTCCATCTATAAATAATAATCTATATGATTATTTTAATCACTATTTTCTATTAGTCCATCCATATCAGCCATATAACTTGCTGCATCAATACTCTTATTTTCAAAGTTATAAATTCTTCTTTCATATTCATTTTCTGAATCATAACCTAATTTTTTTGCTCTAAGTCTCATAGTTGCTATTTCAACCATTGACGCTGCATTTCTTCCAGATGAAACATATAAATCGACTTTTCTAATCTTTTGGTCCATTATTGATATAGAACCTTCACTATAGTCTGCTTTAGTCATATAGTCATCTTCTATCATCTCTTTTAGCTCAATTACAAGGTCAATTTTTTTAGCTTCTCTAATCGAACCTAATCCATAAAGTGTCTTAATATCAATTATTCCTAATCCTCTAATCTCCATAAAATAAGGAACTTTTTCCGCTTTACCTACTAATCTTCCATCTGGGAATCTCGTAAGTTTAACCATATCATCTGCTATTAATCTATGTCCCCTATGAATAAGCTCTAAGGCAGTTTCACTTTTACCTATTCCACTTTTACCTTTTAGTAGTACTCCAAATCCATATACTTCTACCATTACTCCATGCAACGTTATTGTAGGAGCAAAGAATATTTCTAAGTACTCCGTTAAGTCTACAAATAAATTAGATAATTTTTTTGAACTTTTAAGAAGTATATGTCCTTTTTCTTTAGCCAGTTCTACAAAGTAATCTGGTGCTGTTTGATTATCAACAATAACTATTGCTGGAAACTCATATTCCATATACTTAGATATAATCTCTTTTCTCTTGGATTCTTCCATTCTTTCAAGATATTTAAATTCTGATTGAGAAATAATCTGAAGTTTTTTATTTCCACCTTCTTGTAATACTTCATAAAATCCCGAAAATTCTAAAGAAGGTCTATGTAAAGTCGAATTAAATATATATTTTTCACTTAGCTTTTCTTCTCCACTTATAACATCAAGCTTAAACTTGTCTTTTAATTCTCTTATAGAAAGTCCTTTGATAAAGCCCATTTTATTATCTCCTATCTTTTTTCTTCTATTAGCCTGTATAAGCTTTTTGGTAGCTTCCAAAAAATAAATTGCTGGATTTTGACCATTTTGCTTCATTCTTATATTCATGGCTGCTGTTTCAAGAATTATTGCCAAATTTCTTCCTTTTCTTACTGGAATATTTAGCTTTGGAATCTCTACACCTAACAAATATTGATTTTCTTCATCTATTCCCAATCTATCATAAAATTTCTTTTCATTCCATTTTTCAAGATTTACTATTAGATTTATTTGCTTAGAGTTTCTAGTAGCACCTATTCCAAAATACTCTACAATATTTATCTTCTCTTCATTTCCAACTTTCAAAAAATAGTTATTTTGTTGTGAATCATCATTATAAGCATTTTCACCCATTAATACATCTTCTGATGTCTTCTTTATTGTAAGCATCTCTCCTGTAACAAATCTATGACCCTTTTCTATTAACTCAATAGTTGTACCTATTACGGCACTTCTATATCCTGAAAGTAGTACTCCCATTCCAAATATTTCCAAAAATATATAACGATTAATTACAATTTCTGGAGCTAATTCTTTTTGAAGAAACTTTCTTAATTCTCTTATAAAATTGTCTACTGGAAGACTCGTTTTCAATACTGGTTTATTATATTTATGAGCCAAATCCAAAAAATTTTGAGAAATTTCTATTTCATTACTAATAACAATACAAGGAAAATTGTGTTTAAAATAAGTTTTCATATTTTCATGCATACGCTCATATGAGAGAGCATTTATATACTTCACTTCTTCCTTCCCCAAAACATGTATTGAATTATCAATTTCATGTATATCATCAATAATAAACCCTGTAAGTTCTGCTCCTGGCTTATGAACTGCTGAAAGTACAATCTCTTTTTCAAAATTTATTCCATCATTTACTATTTCCAAATCAAATGCTTCTACAATCATTTCAACACTAACTACTTTTTCCATATGGTTACCATACCCTTACTATTGGAGTTAATCCTAGATTCTTAACTTTTGCACTTAATGCTTCCATGTCTGATTTTTTACCTGGTTTTGACCTTACCACATATTGTTTATCATTAACACTAGATTTTACTACAATAAATCCAGCTCCTGCTTGTTTTACCAAAATATTAGCATTCTCTACAGAACTAAACACACCTAATTGTACAAAGTATTGAAACTCTTCTACCTTCGCTTTAGCTGCCAATTCTTGAGCTTTCTTTTTTTCTAATTCTTTCTTTTTATCCAATTCTTTTTGCTTCTGCAATTCTTGTTCTTTAGCAATTCTTTTTGCTTTTTCTATATCCTTTAATTTTTCTATCTCTTTAAGCTTTTCTAATTCTTTCTGTTTCACTGCCTCATTTTGTTTCTCTATTTCTTTTAATCTATTTAAATCTTTTTGTTTTTCTAGCTCAGCAAGTTTATTTATATTTTCGTCATCAACCTTAATTGCCTGCTTTGTTACTACTTGACTCTCTATTGCTGTTTCTGTACTCACTACTGGCTCTGTAACTGCTTGATCTACTGCTAGTGGTTCTTCTTTAGCATTTAAATCTAATTCTATATTCTTTATATTTTTTTCTAAAAAAGATTTTACAGTGCTTTCATAATTTGGATTTTTAAAAAAGTTCTCTGGTCTAGTTTTAAAACTGTGCAAAAGCTCTGCTGTCTCAGTTTTTTGTTGCGCTTTAAAAACTTTATATCTCTCCAATACTGAATGAGCTGGTTTTGACACAAAAAATATCAGAGCAGATCCTATAATAATTTTATAACCTATTTTCACTTTCAATCACCCTTCTAAACTCACATAATAAGTAAAATGAACCTGCTACCACTACTATTTTACTTTTTTTAGCTTCATTATAAGCTTCTACCATATTTTCATAGTATTTCCTGTTATCAAAGTAAATATCTCTATCATACATCTCTTTTGCCCCTAATCCTCTATGATAATCTTTTAAAGATGTATATACAATTTTATCTGCAACACTTGAAAAATTCTTTAAAATTTTGCCTATATCTTTATCCTCTAGAATAGATGTTAAAAAACAAACATCTTCTTTATTTGATATTGATTTTAAGTTTTCAACTAATTTTAAGCTAGAATCTTCATTGTGAGCTCCATCCAGTATTACTAAAGGATTTCTGATAAAAATCTCAAATCTTCCCGGCCATTTTACATTTAATAATCCATTTTTTATAGTTTTTTTATCTATTCCTAATTCTTTCATTGCAGCATAAACTAATAAAAAATTATCTCCTTGAAATTTTCCAAAAAGTGGAATTTTGTATATTTCATCTTCTACCTCAACTAAAGTATAAAGATTCTCTTTATCTAGAGAAATTTCATAATTATATTTCTCTTTTACAAATTCTACAAGCCCACTAGTCTCATTTACTGCTTTTCTTACGTCATCATTCGTATCTATAACAAAAGCTTTCTTATCTTTTTTAATTATCCCCGCTTTTTCTCTAGCTATTTCATAAAGAGTATTTCCTAATATACTGACATGATCCATAGATATACTTGTTATTAGAGATATCTCTGGTGTCACAACATTAGTTGCATCATATCGACCACCTAATCCTACCTCTAGTACTAAATAATCTATTCCTTTGTCAGCAAAATAAAGAAACATAATTGCTGTTGTTACTTCAAAAAAAGTAGCAGGTAAATCTCCCATTTTTTCTCTAACAATCTCATAATATTTTACAATATCTCTGTCACTAATCTCTTCTCTATTAAAAACTATTCTTTCATTAAATTTAACTATGTGAGGCGAAGTATATTTCCCAACTTTATAACCTTTTTCAAGAAGTATACATTCTATCATACTTGCTGTAGAACCCTTACCATTAGTTCCTGCTATATGTATAGTTTTATATCTATTTTGAGGATTTCCTAATCTATTCAAAATTTCATTTATATTTTCTAATCCCAATTTTATTCCGAAAACCGATAAACCATATAACTCATCTAAGGTTTTTTGAATGTCCATTTTTCCTCCAGTCCAAAATATAGCAAAAACTAGCTAAGATTTAGCTAGTTATTTAAATTTATTTTAATCTTTTATATTTTTCACTACATTTCTTTTAACATATTAACTACTATTTCTTTTGAATTCTTAGCAGCTAAGTTTACGAACTCTGCAAAATCAACTTTTGCATCACTATTTGCTTTATCTGAAATGGCTCTTAATATTACAAATGGTACTCCAAAAAGATGACATACATGAGCTACTGAAGCTCCTTCCATCTCACAGGCTTCTCCTGAAAAAGTATCTCTTAACCAGTTGATTTTCTCTATTCCATTTATAAACTGATCTCCACTAACTATTCTTCCTTCTCTAACTTTCTCAGCTGAGAATACTTTTAATGCACTTTTTTTAGCTAGTTCTTTTAGTTCTTCATCTGCACTAAAAAATGATGTTGCCATTCTAGGAATTACTCCAAAATCGTGACCAAAGGCTGTAACATCAAAATCATGTTGCACTAAATCAGTTGAAATAACTATATCTCCAACTTCTATGTCATCACCTATTCCACCTGCTACTCCTGTAAATATTACTTTTTCAACATCAAATTCTTGGATAAGAAGAGTTGTACATACTGATGAATTTACTTTCCCTATACCACTTTCTACCAAAACAATATTTTTTCCTTCTAATTTACCTTTATAATAAACAAATGAAGCTAAATTAACTTCTTCTAAGTTTTCCATTAAAGATTTTAATTCTACTATTTCTTCGTGCATAGCACCAATAATTCCTATCATTTCTACCTCCAAATACTTTGTAAATTAGTATATCACATAGTATTAGCACCATCAAGCCTTATTTAACTAATACTAATGCCTTCATTATATCCTCTATTGTGATTTTCTGAACTTCTTCTTCCATGTTATTCAGAGTTACTATTCTTTCTGAATGTGAAATCAAGACTTTTTCAAAACAATTTCTAACATGACGCCCATTGGCAAAATTAACTTTTCTTTTTATTTCTTCAAAATATTCAATTAATATTTCCAATCCTCCGTCATCTAGCTGATAATCATTTTGATCAACTACATTAACGAACATATCACAAAGTTCTTCTACCGTATAATCTTTAAAATCAATATATTTATTAAATCTAGACTCTAATCCTGGATTTGAATTTATAAACTTTTTCATTTCATCTACATAACCTGCGACTATTACTATAAACTCATCTCTTTTGTCTTCCATCTCTTTAAGGAGAGTATTGATAGCTTCTTGTCCGTAGTCCATACCTGATTCAGATGTAAGAGTATAAGCTTCATCTATAAAGAGGATTCCTCCTATCGATTCCTCTACCTTTTTCTTAACTTTTGGAGCTGTTTGTCCTACATATTCTCCTACTAGCTCTGCTCTGTCTACTTCTACCAAATGTCCCTTATTCAAAATTCCTAATTCTCTATAGATTTCTCCTACTAGCCTTGCTACAGTAGTCTTTCCTGTTCCAGGATTTCCTGTAAATACAAGATGAAGCGATAAACTCGGATTTTTAAGCCCTTTTTCTTCTCTTACTCTTTTTACTCTTATATAATTAACTAGTTGCAATATATCTTTTTTCACACTGTCTAGTCCTCCAAGTTTATTCAATCTCTCTATTGCTTGGGAAAGACTTGCTTCATCAATTTCAAGAGGATTCTTTTTAACTTTGACACCATTTTCCCAAAATCCCTCTTCTTTAAATTCTCCAATTTCATCATAGCTTTTTCCAAAACCACTTCTCATTCCATTTAAAAATTCACCTTCATAAATGAGAACTCCATTTTCATTATACTCTTTTCCAAACCCATGTAAAAATCCATTTACAAATCGTCCTTCATAGATAACATTACCATCTTCATTATAGGACTTCCCCTGTCCATGTGGATAATTGTTAGCCAAATGACCTTTATATAAAATTCTATTATCTTCTCTATAAATAGTTCCCAATCCATGAGCATAACAGTTACTCCATTCACCTTCATACTCAATCTTTGATTCTCCAGCAAAAAGTTTTCCAATCCCATGAAAAAGTCCATTACTCCATCCACCACTGTAAGTAAGGTCTGTCCCTATTAGTTTTTCACTACCTATTCCATGCCTTAGATTATTTTCATATGAACCCTTATAGTCAAAAGTAACTTTTCCTTCACCAAGAGTAGCATGTATTTTTTTTAAGTCATTTAAATCAGAAAAATTATTCATAAAACAGCCCCCCAAAGATAACTATAATAAGTTTACCACTTTTTCTTTAATTCATCAATATTTATACACGAAATTATCTTTGATTTCTTTATATTATTTGATTTTTGTATTTATAAGGCGTATAATTAATAAGGATTATTATTTTTTAAGGAGGAAATTAATGAAAAAATTATTATTTGTATTGATTACTTTATCTATTTTTATGAGTGCTTGTAGTAACAAAGAGGTAAAAGAAGAGAAAAGAGAACTTACTCCTATCGCAAACAAGACATATAAAGATTATCCTGACTGGGTTCTTCAACCAGATTATGAAAATGGAATTGCCGCTGTAGGACAAGCAAAAATTGGTTCTGCCGGGTTAGCTTTCGCTAAGCAAGAAGCTTTAGCAGTTGCAAGAGGAGAACTTGCTCGTATAATTGAAGTACAGGTTGATGATATGTTTAAATCGTATGTTAACAGTGTTGGATTAGGCGGAGAAGATGGAGTAGAGAAAGTTTCTACATCAATTTCCAAACAAGTAGCTTCTGTTTCATTAAAAGGTTCTGAACAAAAAGACCTATGGATTAGCAAAGACAATGAAATATTCATACTTGTAGGTATTTCATATGAAAACTTAAAAAAAGAAACTTTAAATACTGTTAAAACGACTCTAAACAATGATGAAGCTCTATGGCAAGAATTTAAAGCAAAAAAAGCTCAGGATGAATTGGAAGCTGCTGTAAATAACAAATTCAAAAAATAAGATTTTTATGTTTAGAAATGAGGTTATATGAAAAATTTATTTATAATTTTCCTATTTACAAGCTCAATTTTATTTTGTGATATTATTGGACGAGGAATTGGAGAAACTGAAGTATTAGCTAAAAAATCCGCATTAGATGAACTCTCTCAACAGATAGAAGTTAATGTTGACTCTATCTTTTACTCAGAAGAAACTAAATCTAATGATGATTATAATAAAAATAGTACTGGTATTATTAATTTATATAGTAATAACTTTTTACTTGGCGTTGAATACAAAATTGAAAAAGTAGGAAAAAATTATTCTGCTTTAGCTATTATCTCTAATGATAAATCATTTCTTTATGAGCAGAAAGTTAATGATACCTATAATTTAGTGTCTTCTTATTTTGACAAAGCAAATAACACCAAAAGTCCGGGAGAAAAGAAAAGTTATCTTTTAGGAAGTCTTAAAGAACTACAAAAAGGAAATAATTACAAGAATATTGCTATACTTTTAGGCTCTAAAAAAACTAAAACTTCACTAATTAATGAAGCTGATATTCAAGATGCCTTACAGAAACTTAAAAATTCTAGCTTAGATAAAATAATTTTATATGTCTCTTTAGAGGATACTTTTGCTAATATCAAAAATCTTGTAACTAAAAATCTTGTACAAATCAGCAAAGACAACTCTCTTGACCTTCTTATTGGAGATAATAATTACAATAATACTACTCTTATTGTTAAAGTTTCTTCTCTTACACAAGAAGAGATACCAGCTTTTTATTATAACAAGAAGAAACTGAGCGATAAAATTTTCAAAACTAGCTTATCTTTAACTTTTATACTTAAAGATAGCTTTAGTGGTTCTATTTATGACACTGTAACTCTCGAGTCTTCTAGCAAAAGTTTTGCAAGTTCAAATGATTCACTTAATATTGCTACTAACAGAATCTTAAGAGATGGAAAAGATAAACTAAGTATTATGTTACAGAATTTATACTAAAATCTTGCGTCATTAAAATATATTTTATATATTAATTTTATATAAAACATATACTATATATAAAATTCTATACCATTTTTTTAGTAGTTTTTTTACTATAAATTGTACAAAATTCTAGTATATTTTTTAAAGATTCAATGTTATCAGTGCTTTTATGATTTTATTATACCGACAAATTTCTTGACTTTATTACTAGATTTTGATAAAGTATCTTTAATGAAATTTCACTAAATTAATGAAGCAATTTTTTATTATATAAGGAGGATTATTCGTATGAGAATACCTAAAGTAATGAGTACTCAACATCCAGACAATGTTGCTTCTCCTTTTTTTTCAACTAACGTTGTTTTAAGTGGAGATGACGAAGTATTAGAGGCCTTTTACGCTTACTCTCACCTAGGGTGCGATGAGCAGATGTGGGACTGTGAGGGTAAAGAAGTAGATGCTTATGTAGTTAAAAAATTATTTACTAAGCATGAAGAGTTTTTTAGAGAAAACGTTCTAGGAAGAGATTTGAGATTAACTCTTAGAGTCCCTAATCCTGAAGAAGAAAAAGCAGAAGCTAAAATCCTTCTTGAACAACTAGAGACTATACCAAGAGTATTTGATTTATCAAAACTATTCTATGGTGAAGATATAGCTCCAATATTTGAAGTTATCCTTCCTATGGCTAAAGAAGCTGATTCTATTGATAGAATCTATAAATATTATATGAATTATGTTGTAGGTAAACAAAACAAAGCTACAAAAGAAGGAGATATTACTATTGCTGAATGGATTGGGGAATTCAAACCAGCAACTATTAATGTAATTCCTTTATTTGAAGACCTTGAGTATATGCTAAAGGCTCCTCAAATTTTAAAAGAGTATCTTCTTGATAAGGAAGTTACAGAACAAAGAGTCTTCCTTGCAAGGTCAGACCCTAGTTTAAACTACGGAGTAGTTTCAGCAGTTTTAATGGTTAAAATAGCTTTACAAGGTTTATATAAATTACAAGAAGAAATAGGTGTAAAAATTTATCCTATCCTTGGTGTTGGTCCTAATCCCTTTAGAGGTGGGTTAAATCCTTTAACTGTAGATAGATGTTTAGCAGAATATCCTTCTAATCACACTTGGACAATACAATCTGCATTCAAATATGATTATTCAAATGCAAAAGTAAAAAAAGCAGTTAAAAAAATAATGAATCACGAAACTACTGCTCCCCATGAAATAGATGTGGACAGAGCTTTAGATATTATCGAAAGATATAAAAATGAGTATCAAAAACAAATCACTTCTCTAGCACCAATTATCAATAAATGTGCTAAACATGTTCCAAGTAGAAGATTAAGAAAACTTCATACTGGACTATTCGGATATCAAAGAAATATGGGTGGAATTACATTCCCAAGAGCTATTTCTTTCTGCGCATCTCTGTATTCATTAGGAATGCCTCCTGAATTATTAGGATTAAATGCTCTTACTGAAGAAGATATCAAGTACTTAAGAAAAGTTTATATTAACTTTGACGAAGACATTAGAGATTGTATTAAATATGTCAACTTAGACACAGGATTAATCCCTACAGAATTATTACCTATTCTTAGAGAATTAGCTGAAAAATATGAAGTTGATTTGGAACACAAAAAACTAACTAGTTATATTGTTGACTTACTTCAAAACCATAAATCAGAAGACCTTGGAGTAAATATAGTTAGAGCTGCAAAAATAAGAAGATTTTTAGGATAAATTGAGACCAGTTTTCTGGTCTTTTTTTATGTTTTTTTTATTATTTCTTCACAAAATAAAATAATTGTGTTAAAATACTATAAAAATTTAATTATGGTAAGGATGATATTGGATGAGAATTATTTACATGTTTTTAATTATTACTTTTTTTACTTTTTCACTAGAAGATTATGTTATTATTAAAAATAAAACCGTAAAAGTTTATGAAACTGAATTTGATGGAGCTCCTGTTGTGACAAGTAGCTCTGTAGGTCAAAAACTTATTTTAGTAGAATATAATGATAACTTTGCTAAAATTCTTTACAGAGCTAAAGATGGCTTAGATTATGTTGGATATATTAAAAGGAAAGATGTTTACGTTAGAGAAGTGGATGAAGAGAAAGCTTTAGAAAAAATTAAAGAGCTTAACGAGTTTGTTACCAAAAAAATCTCTCAAAATAAAGAACTTGTTATCACTGAAACTTATTCTTATGACCAAGAAATTAACGGCGAAAAAAACATCCCCGATTCTGAAGGAGAAAGAGCTGCTAATGCTACTAAGTTTTATAAAAAAGCCAGCGACAAAGCCTCTTGGGTTTATTTGGGAGATAGAAGCCTCCTAGCTATTGAAGCTTATGAAAATAACTTTGTAAAAGTTAGTGTTCCTAATAGAAAAGAGTTTTTATATGTAAAAAAAAATCAGTTTAAATATACTAGAACTACTAAATTTAATAGCCTTATAGAAAAAGTTATTGTAGTTGATAGGACTAATCAGAATACTCAATTATTTGATTATGTCGGTGGAGAATTCCTTCTAACGCATAGCTCCAAATCTACTACAGGATATAATAACAATAATAATTCTTATAGGACTCCTCGTGGGTTTTACATAGTATCTAATGTCAAACCTTATATGATGTATTTTGACGATGCAAAAAAGCCTGATGAAACTAAAAAACTTGGACGTGCACTTTATGCTGTTAGATTTTCTGGTGGTTACTATTTACACGGAATCCCCCTAAAAGATGAGCTTAAAGGTAAAGAGAGAGATGCTACTAGAAAAAGAGTAGAAGCTATCCTCGGATCACATCCTTCTTCTCATGGTTGTGTTAGAAATAGCGATGAAGATGCTAAATTTATATATGATTGGACTAACCCAATAGCTATAAGAAAAGATTACTTTGTTCCTACATTCCCTGTAGCTGTTATTATTACAGATTAAATTAAAGTTTTTTATAAATGTAAATTATAAAAGGGTCATTAGACCCTTTCATAATTTTATCCATTCCTCTTCTTTAAACCCAACCATTACTTTTGTTTCATCACTTATAATTGGTCTTTTTATTAACATTCCATCTGAAGCAAGAAGCTTTATTGCCTCATACTCACTCATATTATTAATTTTGTCCTTTAATCCAAGTTCTTTATATTTTTGTCCTGAAGTATTAAAGAATTTTTTAATAGGTAAACCACTATTTTTCAGCAACGTCTTCAACACTTCTTCACTTGGAGTTTCCGTTACTAAGTGAACTGATTTAAATTCAATTTCTTTTTCATTCAAGAATTTCAAAGCTTTTCTACAAGTAGAACAACTGGGATATTGATAAAAAGTATACATTCTTCCTCCTATATTTTATATTCCTAATGTCTTAAAACTATCTTCTCTCAAACTATTTTCTATAGTAAAATCTTCAGTTTGTGTAATATAATGATCTTGATTTAATTGATGTATAACTCCTGTTACATTTTCTAATAACACTTGAAATTCTTTATTCAAAAGCAAAAAAACTTCTTTTAAAAAATTTTTCTTGTCACTTATATCGGGATTTTCGTAAGCAAACAACTCACAAAATACTTGGATTTCTGGATTAGTAAAATAAATAGAATTTATTTCTCCTTCATATATTGTTATACTTACATCTGGACGATATGTTTCGTCATTAATTAATAACTCTTTTATTTTGCTTTCTAGTTTGTTCTTATCTATTTTATTTTTTGAATGAATATTTATCTTTTGCATGATTTCCTCCTTGGTTAAAAACAATTTAATTCATAAAAAATTACAAGTTCAACAATGGATTTTATATTTTATTTAAAATTTTGTTAAGCATATCTTCTACCAAATTATGATCCTCTGGACTTAAACACTGCTCTTTTTTTACTTGATGTATTACTCCAGATATATCATCTAGTTTTATTCCACATATCTCATTAATAAGTCCAAAGATTCTATGAAGAAAATATTTTTTTTCAGTATTATCTCCTCCCTCATAAGAAAACAATTCACAAAATATAAAATCTTGTTGAGTCTTATTAAAGCTAATTCTATCAGTACTTTCATAAATTATAACATCAATATATTCAGGGAAAATTCCTGATTTTTCTTTTACAAGCTCTTTCAGACTATCCAAAAATTTTTCTTTATTTTTTAAGTTTTTTCCGCAATGGATTATTACTGGTCCCATAATTCTAACCTCCTAAAGCTTTTGTATAATATACTTTATTTAGGCTTTTAATCCTCTATTTATATCTCAAATTTCTAATGTCATTTCAAGTATTATATCCTTCCTTAGTACCACAATGCTCTTTTTATTCTTTTCTATAATTTTCTTTTCTTTAAGTTCCCCAATTATTCTGGTAAGATTTCTATAACTAACATTCAGATGTTCTGCCAGTTCAACTAATGATTTGAATTTTAAAATATATCCATTTTGTACAAGATAATTAGCAAATACAGTTTTTAAATCATAACTACTTTTCAAGATAATTGCCCTATTTGTCCTAAGTAGCTTGTTATTTCCCTCTTTAGCAATAAATCTCCAAAAATATGGGTTATCCCCCAACTCTTTATCAATAATTCTAAAAGGCACTATAATTACCTTTGTTTCCATTGTGGCAATAACATCAAACATAACTTTTTCTCCTGACAAAAACTCTACATCTCCAAAAATTTCAAGGGGAGCAAGATTATTTATAAACATATATTTACCGTTAAGGAGAAAATTACTAATCTCAACTTCTCCATGGACAATAAAATATATAGCTTCTGCCCTACTTCTAGATTCCAAAATTATTTGTCCTTTTTTGTAGGATTTAAGGTGTATTAAAGGTATTATACTTTGAGGAAGTACATTTTCTAAACGAAAATCACTTATATAGTTTTCTATATTCATAAAAAATCATCCTTTTAGGACAGATGTCCTACTTTTTTTGTTAATTATTTTATATCATATGATTAGGAAAAATGGAATAAACTTTTTATATTTGTATCTAAACAAGGAGGAAAGTATGAGAGCAGTTGATATTATTGAGAAAAAAAGAGATGGGCACACACTGAGCACCCAAGAAATTGCTTGGTTTTTAGACGAATACCTAGAAGGGAAAGTACCTGATTACCAAATGTCATCATTTTTAATGGCAGTTTATTTTAACGGAATGGAAAAAGATGAATTAAGAGAGTTTACTAAGAAAATGATTTTTTCAGGAGATGTCATCGAGTTTCCCGGAACACATAAATTCTTAATTGATAAACATTCTACTGGGGGAGTAGGAGATAAAACTACTATCGCCCTTGCTGGATTATTTGCAGCTTTTGATATTGGAACTGCTAAACTATCGGGAAGAGGTCTTGGACACACTGGTGGAACTATTGATAAGTTTGAAGCTATTAGTGGCTTCCATTTCCCACAAACTAAAGAGGAAATGATTGAAGCGATTAACAAAACAGCTACAGGAATTATGGGAGCTTCTGAAAAAGTAGTCCCTCTTGACAAAAAACTTTATGCATTAAGAGATGTAACTGGAACTGTTATGAGTATTCCTTTGATTGCCAGCTCTATTATGAGTAAAAAGTTAGCTGTTTATGCTGATGGAATAATTTTAGATGTAAAAGTTGGTTCTGGAGCATTTATGAAAAATTTAGATTTAGCTAGAGAACTTGCAAAATCTATGTTACAAATTGGAGAAAGCTTTGACAGAAAAGTAGTAACAGTTCTTACAGAGATGGATCAGCCTTTAGGTTATGCTGTAGGTAATGCGCTAGAAGTGGTAGAAGCTGTTGAAACTCTAAAAGGTAGAGGGCCAAAAGATTTTACAGAATTATGTGAAACTCTTGTAGCTGTTGCTCTTCAAATTAAAGGTGATGTAAAAACCCTTGAAGAAGGAAAAGAGAAAGTTGCAGAAGTTCTAAAATCAGGAAAAGCTGTTGAAAAATTAAAAGAGTTTATCAATTATTATGGTGGAAATGGTAATCTTGTTGACGACTACACTCTTCTACCTCAAGCTAAAAATGTAAGAGTTGTCCTTGCTAAAGAAACTGGATATGTTGCAAGAATAGAGGCTGAAGAAGTTGGAAAAGCTGCAATGGTTCTTGGTGCAGGAAGAGAAACTAAAGAAGACAATATCAACCACGCTGTAGGTATCATTTTAAGTAAAAAAATTGGTGACTATGTAGAAACTGGAGATGTTATTGCAACTCTTTATTATGATGGTGATGAAAAACTAGAAAGTTCCCTTGAATTATTAAATGGAGCTTACAAATATAGTCCTAATAAAGTAGAAGCTAGTCCTGTAGTTAAAGAGATTCACTCAGTAAATATTTAAAAAAATTTGGAGGTAACAATGAAATTAAATAGGTATATTGACCATACAGTATTAAAAGCAACAACAACAGTAGAAGATATTAAAAAATTATGCGCAGAAGCTAAAGAATATGATTTTTACTCAGTTTGCGTTAATGGATGTTATGTTCCTTTTGCTAAAAAAGAACTTGAAAACTCTAATGTAAAAATTGCTGCTGTTATTGGTTTCCCTTTAGGAGCTATGACTAAAGAAGCTAAAATATTTGAAGCAAAAGAGTGCATTGCAAATGGTGCAAGCGAAATTGATATGGTTATTAATGTTGGATTTGTAAAATCAGGAATGATGGCTGAGGTAGAAGAAGAAATAAGAGAGATTAAAGAAGCTATTGGAACTAACGTTCTTAAAGTTATCTTTGAAACTTGTTATTTAACTGATGAAGAGAAAAAAGCTGTAGCACAAGCTTGTGTCAATGCTAAAGCTGATTTTGTTAAAACATCTACTGGTTTTGGTACTGGGGGAGCAACGGTAGAAGATGTACAGCTTATGAAAGATATTGTTGGTACAAATTGTCAAATTAAAGCGAGTGGTGGAGTAAGAGATTTTGAAACTGCTAAAAAATATATTGATATGGGAGTTACTAGACTTGGAACTTCTTCTGGTGTAGAGCTAATGACTACTGGGAAAGCGGTAGAAGGGCAATATTAAGGGCAATTAGAAATTAGTAGGTAGCAATTAGGAATTATTTATTTAAGGCTTGTAAAACAAGCCTTTTAGCATATGAAATATATCTTGGTATCTAAAAATCTTAGTAACTACTCAGGCATAATAAACATTGTAAAATCAGAGTTTTAGAGGAGTCGCGAGGAGTAATCCTTGCGGTGGGAGCGGGCTACGTCCCGCAATTCCCCTCTCCTCGCGCCAAAGGCGTGCATAAAAACTTGATAATTAAAGATTTTTAGATGCCTGAATAGTTACAAATCTTATTTAATGTTAAATTGGTGACAAAGAGTTTTATTTAGAAAGGAAGAATAAAATGGAAAAACTAGAAAGAGTAACCGTAATCGTTTTAGATAGCGTTGGTATAGGAGAGCTTCCTGATGCAGCAGAGTTTGGAGATGCAGGAAGCAATACTTTAGGTCATATTGCAGAAGCTAGTAATGGAATAGTTCTGCCAAATATGGAAAAACTTGGTTTAGGTAGTCTTACAGATATAAAAGGTGTTCCTAAAACTTCAAATCCTCAAGGAGCTTATGGAAAAGCGAATGAAGCTTCTAAGGGAAAAGATACAACAACTGGCCACTGGGAAATTGGCGGAGTAATCTTGGAAAAACCTTTCCCTACTTACCCTAATGGATTTCCTAAAGTTGTTTTAGATGAGATTGAAAAAAGAACTGGTAGAAAAATTCTTTGTAATATGCCCTACTCTGGAACTGATGTTCTTGATGACTTTGGTGATGAACAACTGGAAACTGGAGCTTGGATACTTTATACTTCTGCTGACCCTGTTTTACAAATAGCAGCTCACGAAGAAAAAATTCCTTTAAAAGAACTTTATGAAACATGTAAAATTGCTCTTGAAATTTGCGGAGAACACTCTCCTGTAGCAAGAGTAATCGCTAGACCCTATATAGGAAGTAGTAAAGGAAATTTTAAAAGGACAAGTAACAGACATGATTATTCTATTGAGCCTCCAAAAGATACTATTTTGGATAAAATAAAAGCTAGTGATTTAGATGTAATTGCAATAGGAAAAAC
>JAGNSM010000120.1 GCA_017988045.1 Fusobacteriaceae bacterium | reverse complement strand
TCTAGTCCACCCTCAAGTTTAAGAGCTTGAGCGCCAGTTTCTTTAATTATTCTACCAGCATTTACTAGAGCATCCTTTATAGAAACTTCGTATGACATAAAAGGCATGTCGATAATAACAAGGGCATTTTCAACACCTCTTACTACAGCTTTTCCGTGATGAATCATGTCATCAACTGTTACACTCAAAGTATCTTTGTATCCCAAACAAACCATTCCAAGAGAGTCTCCAACAAGGATTCCATTAACTCCACTTTGGTCGATTATTTTTGCTGTACTGTAATCATAAGCAGTAAGGACAGAAAGCTTACTTTTTCCTTTTGATTCAATAAAGGTTTTGATATTATTTTTCATTTTTACTCCTTCTTTGTAGTTTAAACAAGTACTAGTTAGTACTAAATTTATAAAAAATTATTGTGCCTTGCCTAATTTTCTAAGTAAATCAATAAGATTTTCTTTCTCTTTATCTTCTAATACTCCTAGAACTTTATCCAAATTGTTGATGTGGTTATTAAAAACTTTTTCTACTACAGAGTATCCTTTTTCTGTTATAGAGATAAGACTAGATCTTTTATCACGAGGGTCTTGTTTTCTAAGAATCAAAGACTCCTTTTCAAGATTGTCTATTATAACAGTCATGGTTCCTCCACTTGAAAAAGTCTTTTCCACAATCTCTTTTATTTTCATATCTCCTTTGTGATAAAGAAGTTCTAAAACATAAAATTGAGCCTCTGTAATATTCTCCTTTTTAAAAATAGGATAGATATTTTTGTTAACAGAAAGCCCACAACGATTGAGTATTAAAAAAAGTTTTAAGTTTAATAAGTCTTTTTCTAAATAGATTTTTTTTTCCATGGAGGAATTATACTACTAATTAGTAATTATTTCAATAGTTTTTTATCTAGTCAAAAATATGGTAAAATTATAAAAAAGAGGTGATAAAAATGCTGATAGTGTTGGCAATAATATTAGTATTATTTTATTTCTTATCTAAGGATAATAAGGAAAAAATACCTTTGATGAAGAGAGAGAACAAACACAAAATGAGAGATAAAAATGCAATAAATGATTTGAACTTTACAAAAATTGATAAAAAGAATATATTTGAAAGATTTGAATATAAATGTTTTAATTGTGGTAGTAAAAAAGACTTAACACTAGATCATCATTATCCATTGGCTAAAGGTTATGGACTGAAAACTACCGATGGAAATTATAATGTAGTGCTTCTTTGCTCAAAGTGTAATAAGAAAAAAAGTAATAAGATGCCAGAAGATTTTTATACTGAAAACCAGCTTCAAATTTTGGCTAAAAAATATGGAGTAGGAAAAGATATACTGGAAAAAAGTTTAGATATTAATAAGCTAGTTAGCGAAAAATCTTTTGTGGAATTTATATATTTAGGTAAAAATTATAGGGGACAAATCTTAAATATATTAACTGAAGAAACTGAATTATTAGGTGTTAAAAATAAAAATTATTTGGAACTGGATATAGAGGGAGAAAAAAATGCGTTTCTTTTAAGTGAAATAAGAAATATAAAAAAAATTTAAATCTGATAAATCAAGGAGAAATTATGCCTATATACAAATTAAGTAATAAACCAAATTTTCCACCAGTAAATTTAGCAAATGAAGATGGACTTCTTGCTTTTGGAGGGAAACTAGAACCAGAATGGGTAATCGAAGCTTATACTAGAGGGATTTTTCCTTGGTATAACGAAGATGAACCAATACTTTGGTGGTCGCCAAATCCTCGATCTGTAATTTTTATAGAAGAAATAAAAATATCTAAATCAATGAGAAAAATTTTGAAAAAAGATTTGTTTACAGTTACTTTTGATAAATGTTTTGAAGAGGTTATTTGTGCTTGTGGAGATGTGAGAGATGAAACTTGGATTTCTGAAAAATTTGTAGAAACTTATACAAAGTTATACGACATGGGTATTGCACATTCGGTAGAAGTCTGGAGAGGAGAAAGACTTGTGGGAGGATTATATGGATTATCTCTTGGAAAAATGTTTTTTGGAGAATCAATGTTTTCGATAGAAACTAATAGTTCAAAAATTGCTTTGATTAAGCTTTGTGAATATCTAAAAGAGAAAGATTATTATGTAGTTGATTGTCAAGTTCATAACTCTCATTTAGAAAGTATGGGCGCTAGAGAAATAGAAAGAAGTGAATTTTTAAAAATTTTAGAAAATCAAATAAATAAAAAAGGAAAATACAGTAAGTGGGATATACAAGATAAGAAGTAACTCTTATTTTGTATATCGATTTTCCAAAATAGCTCTAAACTCGCAAGAATAATTTTTTAGATTTTTAATATTATTTTTTGAATTTGGTCTAATAATTTTTTTGATTGAAAGAAGTTCATAGTAACTTAAAGGATAATCTTCTATTGTTTTTGAAATTAGCTCGCAAACAAGGAAATCAAAATCATATATTTTAATTTTACTTAAATTAATAGGGTCGTATTTTATATCAAGTTCAGAATCATTATATTTTTGAAGTATAGGATGTTCATATAACAAGTTTTGGAAACGAATAATTCCATCTTTAACTTTTCTTTTACTTTTGTATGGAGTGAGTAAAATATCTAACTCAGATTCTGATTTAATTTTTTTTAAGATATTTACATTAGAAGAATTACTATTTATTCGGAACTTTTTAAAATTATCATCTATGTAATTTTTAGTGAAATTTAAAAGAAAACTAAAAGATAAAGGGTCTTTAATCGTATTGCAGATTTGTTTTAAATAATGATTGTTATATGCAATAAAAAAATCTTGAAGTTTATTTTCTACTCCCAGAGAAAAATTTATAGTGATATTTAAATTTTTTTTCACGTTATCTAAAGGCTCTGTATTATTAAACTTCAAGTTATTTATGATTAACTTTTGGGGTACAAAGTAATGATTTTTTTCCTTAAAAGAAAGAATAGAATTTCTTAATAAAGAAAAAATTTCATAAAGAGTTATTTTTTCAAAAGTAATGAGAAAATTATAAATAATTTCAGAGTAATTATCATAAAGTATATTTAAATAAGGCCTTTTTAAGATATTATCTCTTTCATCCAGAATATAGTAGTCAAGTTGGAAATATTCTATTTCAAATATTTCATTTGAATTTTTAGAGGAAATATGATTGTTTGGAATAAATTCATGTATATAAGGATTCAATTCGTTAATCATTCTATAAATAGTGTCGTAACTTACAACTTTTTCTCCAATGTTTTTTAAAAAATCAAGACATTTTGTGTAATAATCAAGTATTTTTAAATTTGGATTTTCTTTATAGAGGTTTTTAATGTAGTTTATAGTTTCTTGGTTAAGAGATCTGTGGGTATCTTTATCACTTCTCCAAGATTTATTAAGCCCATTTAGGCCTTGTTTTTTATAAGAACTTGCCCAACGTTTAAGAGTGCTGTAAGAAATTTTTGTATCTTCGCTAATTTCTTTTAAGTTTTTTTCTTTTAAAATATAAGGTTTTAAGATGCTGTATCTTTTTAATGCTAATTCATTATTAGAATTTTTCAAAATTAATCACCTCTGTAAAAATTATATATTTAGATTCTATAAAAAAAAACGACTTATGTCAAAAAAAATTAAAAAATAAAGCTCATTTAATGTCAAAAAACTTGACAAAAAACAGGAATATAGTAAACTATGTGTAAAAAGCAAAAAAATTAGCTATCCTTTGAAAATATTACGTGAAAAATAGGTTAAAATATGTTACAATAGGTGTAAGATAGGGTATTTATGTTTTTATGTTTTTTTTGTTTTAATGGAAAAGTTTGTATGATTGATTTCATACATGAAAGTGCTATTCATTTTTAAAAAATAAAAATATTTAAGAGCAAAAGAGGAGGTGGATGATTTACCATTTTGGTGAATCAGTATTTGTTATGAGGAAACATATCAAAGGAATAGAGGCATCGCCAGGAGTGGCAATAGGGAAAGTTTTTCTTTACAAAGAAGTAGAAGTAGTTTTAAGCGAGAATAAAATTACTGATGCAAAAGCAGAAATTGAAAGATTATTAAGTGGTCAAAAAGAAACAAGAACTCAGTTAGAATTAATTAGAGAAAAAACAAGAAAAAAACTGGGAGATGAAAAAGCTTTAATATTTGATGGTCATATCACATTATTGGAAGATGAAGATTTAGTTGAAGAAGTTAAATTGAAAATCGAAGATGATAAGAAATCAGCAGAATTAGCATTAAATGAAGGAATTGAAGAATACTGTGAAATGATTGCTAATCTTGATGATGAGTATTTAAGAGAAAGAGTTGCAGATTTAAGAGATATTTCTAAAAGATGGATTAATAACATTTTAGGAATTTCAGTTGTAGATTTAGGGAATTTACCAGCAAATACAGTTATATTAGCTAGAGATTTAACTCCATCTGATACAGCTCAAATGGATTTAGATAATGTACAAGGATTTGTAACTGAAATTGGAGGAAAAACAGCTCATTCAGCTATAATGGCTAGATCTTTAGAAGTACCAGCAGTTGTTGGGACAAAAGATGTATTGAGCATGGTTAATTCAGGAGATTCTATAATAGTAGATGCACTTTCAGGAGATGTTATAGTTAATCCTACTGAAGAAGATGTAAAAATGTATACAGAAAAAAGACAAAAGTTCTTATCTGAAAAAGAAGAATTAAGAAAGTTAAATGATAAAGAAGCGATAACAACTGATGGACATAAAGTAGAATTATGGGCAAACATTGGTGGAGCAAAAGATGTAGATGGTGTTTTAAGAAATGGTGCAGACGGAATTGGACTTTATAGAACTGAATTTTTATTCATGGATAACGATAGATTACCTACTGAAGACGAGCAGTTTGAAGCTTATAAAGAAGTAGCAGAAAGACTTGAAGGGAAACCTGTAACTATCAGAACAATGGATATAGGAGGAGATAAAGCATTACCATACATGAAACTTCCTCATGAAGAAAATCCATTCTTAGGATATAGAGCATTAAGAGTATGTCTTGACAGAAAAGACATGTTCAAAACTCAATTAAGAGCATTATTAAGATCTTCAGCTTTTGGATATGTAAAAATAATGTTCCCTATGGTAATTGATTTAAATGAAGTAAGAGCATGTAAAGCTTTATTAGAAGAGTGTAAAATTGAATTAAGAACTGAAGGAATTAAATTTGATGAAGATATCAAAATAGGAATTATGATAGAAACTCCTGCAGCAGCATTTAGAGCAAAACATTTTGCTGAAGAAGTAGACTTCTTCTCAATAGGAACTAATGACTTAACTCAATATACTTTAGCGGTAGATAGAGGAAATGAAGCTATTTCTAGATTATATGATACATATAATCCAGCAGTTTTAGAAGCTATTAGATTTTCAATAGAAGGAGCACATGCAGCTGGAATTACTATTTCAATGTGTGGAGAGTTTGCTGGAGATGAAACTGCAACAGATTTATTATTGGGATTAGGTTTAGATGCATTCTCTATGAGTTCAAGTTCAATACCGAAAATCAAGAAAAATATATTAAATACATCTTATGAAGCGTCTAAAGTATTAGCAAAAGAAGCTATGGAATTAAGACTTGCAAGCGAGATAAAAGATAAAATAAGTAAATAATTATTTAGAGAAAGAGAGGAAAAAAATGGGTTTATTTGATTTTTTTAAAAAGAAGAAAGATGGGGAAGAATTATTTGAAATTTACTCACCTTTAAACGGAACAATTATACCAATAGAAGATATACCAGATGAAGCATTTGCTACAAAAATTATTGGTGATGGAGTTGGAATAGATCCAACTGGAGATACTATTTATGCACCATGCGATGCTGATGACATTAGTATTTTTGATACTAACCATGCAATATCTTTTGAAACATCTAATGGATTAGAACTAATAGTACATTTTGGAATAGATACTGTTAAATTAGATGGACAAGGATTTACTAGATTGGTAGAAGACGGGTCAAGTGTTAAAAAAGGAGATGCTTTAGTTAAGTTTGATTTAGATTATATCAAAGCTAATGCAAAATCTCATAAAACACCTGTAATAATCTCTAACATGGATGTAGTAGAAGAATTAGTAAGATCTACAGGATCAATAAAAGCTGGAGATGT
>JAGNSM010000119.1 GCA_017988045.1 Fusobacteriaceae bacterium | reverse complement strand
AGAGTTGTTTCGTCAAAAAATGTAGAGCTACTTCCGCCAATATTTAAGCTTTCTTCATCAATAAATGGACCGTACATATACGGTTTCATTTCCATCCCGTATTTATAGTTGGGTAAAGAGTTACGAACTTTCCCTAAGCTACCTTTATATGTAGATACTCTAACTTCACCTTCTTGATTGATTATAAAAAGTTCAGAAAAATCTTTGAATTGAAGTTTTTTGTCTTCCAAAATTTGAATAAGTTCTCCCAAATTCAGTTCATTATCTTGTAAATAAGCAGTGACAGTATCACGAGTAGATTCTAAAGAAGTCCAAATATCATTAAACCAATTTTCTAGAGCACGTTTTCTTCCAGAAGCAATTCCTTGAAAAACTCGCTCATACTGTTTTTTTCTTTTTCTGTTTAGAATATACGACAATTGAGTATTCATTTTTACCACGTCCTTATATATTAAATAGATTTAAATACAGTTTGTTATTTTTTAGAGTTTATCACTCTGAAAATTATTAATCAAATATATAGTTGTGATAGTAAAGATTGAAATTGTAAATAATAATGGAATTGTAGTACATTTGAGATTTTTTGTATAAAAATATTGACAAATAAGAGTTTTATTCAATATTGAAATTATAAAAATACTATATTTTCTGTTTACTTTGGGATAATTTCAAGCTATAATATTAAAAATTACTTAAAATTTATTTAGGAGGCTTTATGAAGTTAAAGTTACTAATATTATCATGTTTGTTAAGCTTCAGTATTTTTGCAGATTATAATTTGAGAGGTAGTTATGGGTTTTTATATAATGAAGAAATTTCAAACAGTGCACTTCAAAGTGGGTCGTATGAGCTTTTAGGAGAATACTTTATTGAGCCTTTAGACAATATTTCTATTGGGTTTGGAGTTGCATATTCGTGGCCTGCAGAATATCAGAGTGTACCTACAGGTTTGAATTCTAATCCAATAGATTCAAGTATTCCCATTTATGGGAGTATAATTTTTTCGATACTGCCAGATTCAAATATTGAACCATATTTGGTAGGAAGATTAGGATATGCAGTAATTAATCCTAATAAAAATTCTACTGCTAAAAATGTTCAGGGGGATATTTATACATCTCTTGGAGTTGGAGGTTATTATAACAATTTCTTTTTGGAAGGAACTTATGATAAAACAGCTGGATATTATACTTTGAGTGGTAAAAGAAAAGATTTGGATTTTACAAGATTTACTCTTAGATTAGGATATAAATTTGATTTTGTAAATAATAAAAAGACAAAACTTCATGATTTACAAAAAGAAATCGTACTTCCAATTAAAAATGTTGAATATGATAATTTAGAAAAGTTTGATGAAAAAGGAAATATAATTGAAAAGACAGGAACATATCAAGAGATAGAAGATTTACAAATAGTTGAGTAGAAAAGCACTTAAAGGTGCTTTTTTTTCATTTTTTATAAAATATAAAAAGAATTTACTGGTAATTAGTGTATAATAGAGATATTAATTTGTTTAAAATGAGTTTAATCTATAAATAACATTTATTTTATTAATGATAAAAGCTTTCTAAGTTTTATTAAATATATTATTTTAATAGACGTACAGACAACGATAACTTAGATATATGGGTCGCATATATTCCTTTTATTTGAAAAAAACCTTGATTTACTATATTCTATATAAGAAAAAGAAAAATTTTTAAGGAGGCATTAATGGGGAAATCAGTTGCGTATAAAATTTTAGAGAAGAATCTTTTAGCTGGGGAGTTAAAGGTAGGAGAAGAGATTACAGTTAAAGTAAATCAAACTCTTACGCAAGATTCGACTGGAACAATGGTATATTTACAATTACAAGCTATGGATATAATCACTAAAAAAACGGATTTATCAGTAGCATATATTGATCATAACACATTACAAGCGGGATTTGAAAATGCAGATGATCATGAGTTTATTAAAACATCTGCTGCAAAATACGGAATTGTTTACAGTAAACCTGGAAATGGAATTTGTCATCAATTGCATTTAGAAAGATTTGGAAAACCTGCTAATATATTAATAGGATCGGATTCTCATACTCCAACATGTGGAGGATTAGGAATGATAGCTATAGGAGCTGGAGGGCTTGATGTTGCTATAGGAATAGCAAAAGGGTCTTATAATCTTAAAGTTCCAAAAGTAGTAAATGTAGAATTAACTGGAAAACTAAATCCTTGGGTATCTGCTAAAGATGTTATTCTTAAAGTTCTTAAAGAATTAACAGTAAAAGGCGGAGTAGGAAATATTATAGAATACTCTGGAGATGGAGTAAAAGCTCTTTCTGTAACAGATAGAGCAACAATTACAAATATGGGAGCTGAACTGGGAGCAACAACATCAATATTCCCAAGTGATGAAATTACTAAAGATTTCTTAAATCGTCAAAATAGGGTAGAAGATTTCGTAGAACTTAGTGCGGACGCAGATGCTCATTATGACCATAAAATAACAATAAATTTATCTGAATTAATTCCTATGGTTGCAAAACCTCATAGTCCAGACAATGTAGATACAGTAAAAAGTATAGGTAGACTGAAAGTAGACCAAGTAGCAATAGGTTCATGTACAAACGCTTCATATACTGACCTTATGAAAGTAGCAGCAATATTAAAAGGTAAAAAAGTACATGCAGATGTATCTCTTGTTATATCACCAGGTTCATCTAATGTATTAAAAATGTTAGCAGATAATGGAGCTTTAGGAGACCTTATAAAAGCTGGAGCAAGAATACTTGAAGCTTCATGTGGACCATGTATAGGAATGGGGCAAGCACCTAAATCAAAAGCTATTTCTGTAAGAACATTTAATAGAAACTTTAAAGGTAGATGTGGAACTAAAGATGCTGATGTTTATTTAGTAAGTCCAGAAACAGCTGCGGCTATTGCGGTAGAAGGATATTTCTTAGATACGACAGTTTTAGGAAATGCACCAACTGTTACATTACCTGAAAAATTTGATTCAGATGATAACTATTTCATATTCCCACCAGTAGATGGAAGAAATGTAGAAATAGTAATGGGACCAAATATCAAACCTTTCCCAAGAAATGTTGAGTTAACAGACACAGTAACTGCAAATGTAATTTTGAAGACAGGGGATAATGTAACAACAGACGATATTATGCCATCGAATGCAAAATTATTACCATTTAGATCAAATGTACCTGAATTATCAAAATATTGTTTTGGGACAATAGTTGATGATTTTGCAGCTAGAAGTGAGAAATATAAAGGTGGATTTGTAATTGGTGGAGATAACTATGGGCAAGGTTCTTCAAGAGAACATGCTGCATTAGTTCCATTATATTTGGGAGTAAAAGCAGTTATAGTTAAATCATTTGCAAGAATACATAAAGCGAATTTAATTAACTCAGGAATTATTCCATTAGAGTTTAAAAATAAAGAAGATTACGATAAAATAAATGAATTTGTATC
Source organism: Fusobacteriaceae bacterium (assembly GCA_017988045.1). Lineage (GTDB taxonomy): Bacteria > Fusobacteriota > Fusobacteriia > Fusobacteriales > Fusobacteriaceae > JAFGUR01. Next base: position 2,640 of record JAGNSM010000119.1, on the reverse strand, counting down.
ATTAACTACAGATAATTTATTTGCAAGTCTTGATGCAGGAATAGTTACATTTAAAGCTGATGGATTTGAGTTCCAAGCAGAAGCAAATATAAGCGAAAGAGATAAAGAAATCATCAAAAAAGGTGGATATTTAAACTTTATTAAAGATGCTGAATAAAGAATATTATTCATTGGTTTAATACGCGCCTGCGGCGCGGAGGAGAGGGTAATTGCGGGGCGTAGCCCGCCACCCACGGCAAGGATTACTCCTCGCCACTCCTCTAAAACATTAATTTTACTATGTTTATTATAGATAGGTATAAATATATTAAAATTAAATAAATATTAGTGGGGGAATAGAATATGTATAATGTAACATTAATTCCTGGAGACGGGATAGGACCAGAAGTAGCAAATGCAACAAAAGCTGTAGTTGATGCAACTGGAATTCAAATAAACTGGGAAGAAGTAAATGCAGGAGAAGCTGTTTATGAAAAAGTAGGGACTCTTGTACCAGATGAAGTTTATGCTTCAATTGAAAAAAACAGATTAGCTCTTAAAGGGCCAATTACAACTCCAATTGGAAAAGGTTTTAGAAGTATCAATGTAATGCTTAGAACAAAATATGACCTTTATTCGAATGTTAGACCTTCAAGAAATTTTAAGGGAATAGATACTCCTTTTAATAATGTAAATATGACAATATTTAGAGAAAATACTGAAGGATTATATATTGGAGAAGAAAAAGTTGTAGATAACAATACTACTGAAGCTACAAAAAGAATTACAAGAAGTGGTTCATTAAGAATTTGTAGAGAAGCATTTGAATATGCTAAAAAACTTGGGAAAAAAACAGTTTGTGCAGCTCATAAAGCAAATATTCTAAAAATTACCGATGGGCTATTTTTAGAGTGTGCTAGAGAAGTAGCAAAAGATTATCCAGAAATAACTTTGAAAGAAGTTATAATCGATAATATGTGTATGCAAATGGTTTCTAATCCAAGTCAATTTGAAGTAATAGTAACTATGAATCTTTATGGAGATATCCTTTCTGACCTTGCAGCAGGATTAGTTGGAGGATTGGGAATAGTTCCTGGAGCAAACATAGGAGAAGATATAGCTATATTTGAGGCAGTTCATGGGTCAGCACCAGACATTGCAGGTAAAAATCTAGCAAACCCTACAGCACTTATATTATCAGCTGTAATGATGCTTAATCATATTGGTGAAACTAAAAAAGCCAAAATAATAGAAGAAGCAGTTGAAGAGACTTTAGCCGAAGGGAAATACAAAACTAAAGATCTTGGAGGGAATGCTTCTACAACAGAGTATACAGAGGCTTTAATAGCTAAAATTAAAGCTAAGATTTAGGAGGTGGGACATGGCAACTTATATAGAAAGATCTGGAGTAGATAGAGAAATATTTTCTGACTTATCAGAACTTGCTAAAAAAAATAATCCAATTAATCCGGAATTTTATGAGAAATATGATGTAAAAAGAGGTTTGAGAAATAATAATGGTACCGGAGTTCTTGTTGGTTTAACAAAAATTGGAGAAGTTAAGGGCTATGAACTACGAGATGACCAAAAAATTCCTTGTAAAGGAGAACTTTTTTATAGAGGTATTGAGCTTCAAACCTTTGTAAAAGGATTTCAAGAGGAAAAAAGATATGGATTTGAAGAATGCATATATCTTTTACTTTTTGGTAACTTACCTTCAAAATCTGAATTATTACAATTTAATGATGTTTTAGATAGTTTTAGAGAACTACCTAAAAATTTTAAGGAAAAACTGATTTTTGCTCATCCAAGCAAAGATGTTATGAATCAAATACAAAGATCGCTATTGGGACTTTATACTTATGATAATATCCCTGAAGATTTGAGTATTAGCAATCTTGTTTCTCAAAGTTTAAATCTTATAGCAAAGCTACCAACTTTGGTAGCTTATAGCTATCAAGCTAAAATACATAACTATGATGCGAAAAGTATGTATATTCATTCTTCTCAAAGTGGAAAAGGAACGGCTGAAAATATACTTTATATGATTAGACCAAACTCTGAGTATACTAAGCTAGAGGCTGAAATATTAGATTTACTTCTAGTAGTTCATGCTGAACATGGTGGAGGAAATAACTCTGCATTTACAACTCGTGTGCTTGCGTCTAGTGGAACAGATATATATTCAATTATAGCTGCTGCTATAGGTTCTTTAAAAGGGCCAAAACATGGAGGAGCTAACCTAAAAGTTTATGAAATGATTGAAAATATTAAAGATAACATAGGAGCTTATCCTAGCAATGAAGAACTTAAAGAATATTTAAGAAAAATGCTTAAAAAAGAAGTCTTTGATAATAGTGGACTAATTTATGGAATGGGTCATGCAATATATACAGAGTCTGATCCAAGAGCAGTATTACTAAAAGAAAAAGCAAGAGAATTATCAGTACAAAAAGGTACAGAAAAAGATTTTGCTCTTTATGAAAATATAGAAAAATTGACAAAAGAGATATTTAAAGAACAAAAAGGTGAAGAGGCTATTATTGCAGCCAATGTTGATTTGTATTCAGGATTTGTTTATAGAATGTTAGATATACCAACAGAAATCTTTACACCACTATTTGCTATAGCAAGAATGGGTGGATGGTGTGCACATAGAAT
>JAGNSM010000118.1 GCA_017988045.1 Fusobacteriaceae bacterium | reverse complement strand
TCAAACTCTTCAGCCCAATCATATCCATTTTCTTTTTGAAAGTCTACTAATCCTAAATTATGAACTATGTTTCCACTTCCCAATATTAAATAACCTTCTTCTCTTAATTCTCTCAATTTTTTACCAACTTCATAATGCTCTTTCGGCGTTTTATAAGCATCTACACTTAGTACTACCAGAGGAATATCTTGTTCTGGGTACACTCTATTTAGTATTGACCATATACCGTGATCATATCCCCACGTATTATCTTCAATAATATTATCTGTTCCCAACAACTCTTCTACCCTTTTTATTAAGAGTTCATCTGTAATTGCATCATAATTTATTTCATACAATTCTTTGGGGAATCCACTCATATCATAAACCATTTTAGGTTCTTTAACTGTTGTTATTCTTGTTCCTTTTGTATACCAATGCGCTGAAATCGCTAAAATTCCTTTTGGTTTTGGTATAGTCTTAAAAATATCTATCCATTTATCTGTAAACTTGTTATCCTCTATCGCATTCATGGGTGACCCATGTCCTATAAAAACTATTGGCATCTTCATTTTTAGCCCTCCTATACATTATTACTATAATTATTATAGATCTTTTTGTATAAAAAGACAAGAAAAATATATCTAGTTAGATGTATTTTATTTTTGAATACGACAGTTCTTTTATATCGTTACAAATATAATCTGCTTTACTCAAATCTTGATTCCCTGAATTTTGATTAATAAATCCTATGCATTGCATTCCAGCTCTTTTTGCCGCCTGTACTCCATGTTTTGAATCTTCTATTACCAAGCACTCTTGAGGCTTAACCTTTAATTTTTGAGCTACTTTAAAAAATATCATAGGATTTGGTTTACTCTTTGAAAGACTTTCTCCACTTATATAATAACGCATATATTTTTTAATATCTAATTTTTCAATTATAATTTCAATGAGCTCTAAAGGTGATGAAGATGCTACTGCACATGGCAAATTATTTTCTCTTAAACTTTCAAGCAATTCCTTAATCCCATTTATTTCTTTCAAATCTTTTTCTCTAAAAATAGAAAAAGTCATCTCTCTATGGATTTTCAAGATTTCATCTATATTCTTTTCAAACTTAAATTTATCTATCAGCTCTTCCCACATAGCTTTGTTGCTTACTCCTATAAATTTTTCAAAATCTTTTTTCAAACAGGTAATACCTATTTTTTTTGATACTTGATAGGCAATTTCAAGATGTATTGGCTCACTATCAATAATAACTCCATCCATATCAAATATTACAGCTTTCATTATATCATCTCCTTTATATATATTTGGAAAAAAAAGAGGACTAAGTCCTCTTATTCATTATCACCAGAAACAGAATATTTCTCAATATTCTCTCTTTCTTCAGCTCTTTGTTTAGATATTTCAATTTTTTTGATAGAAAGTTTAACTTTCTCTTTATCATCATTAATTTCTATTATTTCTGCTTCAATTTCATCTCCAACTTTATATTTATCAGAGATATTTTTCAAGAAATCTTTTGAAACTTCAGAAATATGAATCATTCCATCTATTCCTTTTTCAACTTCCACGAACATACCAAAATCAGTTAAGCTAGTTACAGTTCTTTTTACTCTATCTCCAACTTTATATGATTCTTTTAATGTTTCCCAAGGACTTTTTGTTAATTGTTTTACACTACCTTTAATTTTTTGATTTTGACCATCAATTTCAATTACTTTGAATTCTATTTCGTCTCCAATTTTATAGTAATCTTTATTTACTTTTTCCCAAGCAAAATCAGATATATGTATGAACGCATCTACCCCTTGTTCTACTTCAACGAATACACCAAAATCTTTAACTTCTACCACTTTACCCTTCAAAATTGAACCAACGCTATTATTTTCATTAATAACTTCCCAAGGATTTTTTTCTAGTGATTTAATCGATAATTTTAATTTTTTATCAGTAGTATCTAAAAGTATTACTTTAACTTTTATTTTATCTCCTATTTTTACAAAATCATCAATATTTTTAATTTTTTTAGACCATGTTAAATCAGAAATATGTACAAGTCCTTCAATCCCCGGTTCTAATTCAACAAAAGCACCAAAATTACTTACTCTAACAACTTTACCCTCTACCTCAGCATCTACTGGATATTTCATTTCTATATTAGACCATGGATCTTGGCTTAATTGTTTTACTGATAATTTAACAGATTTTTTTACTTTATCTTTTTCAATAACTTTTGCTTGTAGTTTGTCTCCTACTTTATATTTATCAGCTATTTTTTCTACTCTATTCCAAGAAAGTTCAGAGATATGAATAAATCCTGATAAGTTTTCTACAGTTACTGATAATCCGAAATCTAATAAATCTTTAATTTCAACTTCATATATTCCATTTAAATCAACAGCATCAAAGTTTTCTTTATCTTTCTTAGCTTTTACATCTTTCCTAGAAACAAGAACTTTTACACCATTTTTTTCTACTTTTACTTCTTTAATTATTACATTTATCTCTTTACCAACTGCTTTATCATCTGGTCTAAAGCTAGATAATGAATTAGGCATAAAAGCGTTAATTTTTAATATTTCTACTCCGTATCCGCCTTTTACTTGTTTAATAACCTTAGCTTTTACAACTTCTCCATTAGCAAAAGCTTCATTTAATCTACCTATATTTTCTTGTTGTTCAACTCTTCTTCTTGAACAGATAACATAATTCCCATCTTTATCTTCATTTATAATTTGAACTTTCAGTACGTCTCCCTCTTTAAAATCGGTAACTTCTTCAGTTCTTACTCTACCTTCTAGTTTTCCATTGATATCAAGATATGTAAAAATCATCTCTTTTTTTACAATAGTAACTTCTCTCTCTTCTCCCTTTGTTGGATCTTCAGGTAAATATCCCTCTAGTAGTTCTTCAAAGTTAAAATCAGCCATTACAGTACTTCCCCCTTTATTTTTTGTTCAATCTCAATTATGCTTCTTTCTGGTGTTGAAGCTCCTGCTGTAATTCCTATTTTTTCTTTTCCCTTTAGCCACTCAATATTTAAGTCATCCTTATTTTCTATTAAATATGAATTAGGATTAATCTTCATGGCTATCTGATAAAGTTTTTTAGTATTAGAGCTTGTTTTTCCTCCAACTATTAATAATACATCTGAATTCATTGCTAATTTTTCTACTGCTATTTGTCTTTCATAAGTTGCACCACATATTGTCAATCCAATATCAGCATTTTTAAAATTTTCTTTTATATAATTTTTAATTTCATTGAATACATATTTATTAAAAGTAGTTTGTGTTAAAAAATAAAATTTTCCATTTTTATTTATACTAGATTCTTTTAATTTTTCCAAATTTTCAAACACTTTAATATTTTTTCCATAACTAATTATTCCTTTAACTTCTGGATGTTCACTATCTCCGATAAAAAGAATTTCATAACCTTCTTCCATTTTTTTTAGAAGTAGATTTCTAATTCTTTTCACAAATATACAAGCAGCGTCATAAATTTGAACTTTCTGCTCTAGAAGTTTTTCAAAAATAGATTTAGTGCTTCCATGTGCTCTTAAAATCACTATATCCTCTTCTTTAAAATTAAAAACTCCACTTATAAAATCTTCTTCAGATATAGTTTTTATTCCTGAAGTTTGAAGTTCAGAAATAACCTCTTTATTATGTACTAACATGCCTAATATATAGATATTTTTATTGGGATTTTCTTCAGCTACTCTATGAGCCAAAGTTACTGCTTCTTCTACACCCAAACAAAATCCCATTTTTTCGGCTCTAATAATTTCCAAATACATCACTTCTATTCTTCGTTAAATTTATCTACTTCGATTAATTTTTTTAATGCATCTAAAACTTCATTTTCTTGAGGTCCATCAGCTATTAACTTTAATTTTCTTCCTTTTTCTGCAGCAAGAAGCATAAGTCCCATAATGCTTTTACCATTAACTTCTTCACCCTCGCTAACTACTGTAACATTAGCATCGTACTCTCCAGCGATTTGCACAAATAGAGATGACGGTCTAGCATGAAGTCCAGCTTCATTTCTTATTTCTACTTCTATTTCCTTCATTAATAAACCACTCCTAATAAAATTCTTTTAAAACATCTTTGATTTCGTCAGATGTTTTACAATTCAATATTTTATCTCTATACGTTCTAATTTTAGCTATATCAATACTTTTTACAAGTTTTTTAGCTTTAGGTAAAAAAGCTGGTAACATACTTAACTCTGTTACTCCTAGACTCAAAAATATTAGCATACCTAGTTGCTCTCCTGCTGTTTCACCACAAATACTCACTGGTTTATTTTCACTATCAGCTGCTCTTACTGTATTATCTATCATTCTAAGTACTGCTGGGTTATATTTGTCATATACGTCATAGACTTCTTTACTTAGCCTATCAGCAGCCATAACATACTGTGTTAAATCATTGGTTCCAATGCTAAAGAAGTCAACTTCTTTAATTAATAAATCTGCCAAAATTGCAGCTGAAGGAACCTCTATCATTATTCCAACTTCCAAGTTTTCATTAAAAGTTAAACCTTCTCTTGTTAATTCATCTTTTAATTCCTTAATAATATCTTTTGTAGCCCAAATCTCTTCTACCCTACTTATCATAGGTATCATAATTTTAATATTTCTCTTATAAGAAACTCTTAATACTGCCCTTAATTGAACCTTAAAAATATCAAGATTCTTTAAGCACAATCTTATAGCTCTTAAACCAAGAAATGGATTCTCTTCTTCTGGAAGTTTGAAATAAGATAAAGTTTTATCTCCTCCTATATCAAGTGTTCTAATTATAAGTGGTTTATCCTCACCTAATTCATCATAAACTTTTTTATATGCTTCATATTGAACTTCTTCACTTGGAAAAGCGTCGTTATCCATATACAAAAATTCTGTTCTAAGAAGCCCAACTCCATCTGGCTGATGTAGCTTAAGTTGGCTAATTTCGATGTCCCCTCCTATATTGGCCTTTAAAAGTATCTTTTGACCATCCTTAGAGAACACTTCTTTTCCTCTTAACATTTGCATCTCTTCATTTATTTCAGTAAATTTTCGAAATTCTTTTAAATAATTTTCATACTCTTCTTTTGTAGGATTCGTTAAAAAAGTACTAAATCCTTCTCTACTATCAAGTATTATATCTTTTGTTTCATCTATATCTAAAGTCTCAATACCATTTACACCCATTAAAGCTGGAATTCCTAAAGCTTTCGCTAATATAGCTGCATGAGAAGTTTCTCCCCCTACTTCAGTTATAATTCCTTTTATATCTACTCCAATGTTATAATACTTTAAAATCTCAAAAGGTTTTAGTTCTTTTGAAATTACAATTCTATTATTTATATCCTCTAATTCTGGTTTATCAAATAATATATTTTGTAAAAGTTTACTTCCAACATCCTCTACATCAGCAGCTCTTTCTCTATAAACAGGGTCATTTAAAGATTTGAACATACCCACATATTTTTTTACTACCTTATCTATTGCAAATTCTGCATTTTTTTTATCTTTTTTTATCAAATTATTAATATCAGACAAAAATAAGGGATCTTCCAACATTACTAATTGAACATTCAGAATTTTTAAGTCACTTTTATTTACTCTATCTTTTAACGAATCTATCAGTTGCTTTATTTCAAAACGTGTTTCTTTAAGAGCATCCTGAACTCTTTCAAGTTCTTTTTCAATGTCCTCATCTTTAAGGAAATATTCCTTTACTATTATCTCTCTTCTTTTTTTAATATAAGGCTTTGCTATTACAATTCCTTCAAATATTGTGCTACCACTAAATTTTCCCATATTTTGACCCCTTTAGATGGTTATTAAATTTGACACACTTTAATACAATTATATATTATTTGTTGGGATTTTTCAAATAATTCTTATATTTAAAGAAAATTAATAAATTTGACTCTTTTTTACTAGCATTCATCGATTATTTTTCTTTAAAAATAACAAATATTTCTAAACATCTATTAGCTAAATCAAAAAATAAAAAAATGGCTCCCCGAACAGGACTCGAACCTGTGACAACACGGTTAACAGCCGTGTGCTCTACCAACTGAGCTATCAGGGAACACTACATTTAGTTAATAGTTAAGAATTAATAGTTA
>JAGNSM010000042.1 GCA_017988045.1 Fusobacteriaceae bacterium | reverse complement strand
AACGGGAAAAAAAACAGAAGGAAATTATAATAATCATATAGGCCTTCCATTTACAGTGCTAAATTTGGAAGAATCTGATGAATTTGTAGTTCTTGAAATGGGAATGAGCGGATTTGGAGAGATAGAGTTACTTTCTGATATAGCAAAACCAAACTATGGAGTAATAACCAATATTGGAGATTCTCATTTGGAATTTATGGAAACTAGAGAGAATATATTTAAGGCTAAAACAGAAATAATCTCTCATGTGAAAAATGAGCTTATAGTCAACGGAGATGACCCATTTTTAAAGGAAACAACAGGGATAAAAATTGGTTTTGAAGAAGGGAATACATATCAAATTATCGTGGAAGATACATGTTCAAAAGGAACAAAGTTTAAAGTAAAAAAAGATGATTTAGAATATAATTTAGAAACAAATCTTTTGGGAAATCATAATTTATATAATCTTACAATGGCTTTTGCTCTTATAGATAAACTAGGTTATGATAAAGAAAAAACTATAGAAAAAGCTAAAAATCTTCACCTTACAAAAATGAGATTTGAAAAAATAGAAAAAGGTCAACATATTTACATAAATGATGCATATAATGCAAGTCCAATTTCTATGAATTTTGCACTAGATACCTTTGAAGGGCTATATAAAGAGATAAAAAAAGTGGCTGTTTTGGGTGATATGCTCGAACTTGGAGAAAAAAGTAAAGAGCTCCATGAGAATCTTTATGAAAAGTTAATTGATTCTGATTTGTATAAAGTATATCTTTATGGAAATGAGATGAAGAATCTTTATGAGAAATTTGGAGGAAACAATAAAGTCGTTCATTTTACTGATAAAAAATCAATTATAAACGAGATAAAAAGTATAACGGAACCTTGTGCGATTCTCCTAAAAGGATCAAGAGGGATGAAGTTAGAAGAAATCATAGAAGAATAGGAAGAGTGAAAAATGTTATATTTATTACAACAATTTTTTGTAGATAATCTGTCGTTTTTAAGAATTTTTAGATATATTAGTGTTAGAGCTATTGTAGCTTTTTTCTTATCATATTTTATTGTGTTATTTGTAGGAAGACCTTTTATTAATTACCTTAGAAAGAAAAAAATTGGAGATGACATAAGAGAGTGCGGTCCTCAATCACATTTTTCTAAAAAGGGAACACCAACTATGGGTGGAGTTCTCATTGTAGGGTCAATGATTGTAACAACATTGTTGACTGGAAACTTACAAAATAAATATATACTGATATTACTTTTTGTAACAATTATATTTGGAACAATAGGTTTTATAGATGATTATATCAAGTTTACAAAGAGTAAAAAAGGGCTTTCAGGAAAGAAAAAAATACTTGGACAGCTTATTGCATCTGCTGTTGTTTGGGCTTTTATATATTGGGTAAAACCATTGGGAGATCACATGACATTTACAATTGTTAATCCGTTTATTAAAGATTCATATCTTTATATTGGAGCAATAGCAATGTTCATATTTATAGCTTTGGTAATGGTAGGAAGTTCAAATGCTGTTAATATTACAGATGGACTAGATGGACTTGTTATAGTTCCAGTTATGATAGTAGCACTTGTTCTTGGAATAGTTTCATATGTGACAGGGAATACAATTTGGAGTAAATATTTAAATCTTTATTATATACATGGAGTAGGAGAATTGACGGTATATCTTTCTACAATGATAGGAGCAGGACTTGGGTTTTTATGGTACAACTTTTACCCTGCGCAAATATTCATGGGAGATACTGGAAGTCTTACGCTAGGGGGAGTTTTAGCTACAGTTGCTATTTTCTTAAAACAAGAGTTACTTCTTGCTATAGTGGGAATAGTGTTTGTAATAGAAGCTTTATCAGTTATAATTCAAGTTTGGTCCTTCAAAAAAAGAGGAAAAAGAGTGTTTGCAATGGCACCTATTCATCATCATTTTGAGCTTCAAGGAATGCCAGAAACAAAAGTAACAGCTAGATTTTGGATTATAACATTGATGTTTGCTATCTTGGGAATTTTAATACTAAAGTTGAGGTAAGAATATGAAAAAAGCTATGGTGTACGGAGCTGGAGTAAGTGGTCTTGCTGCTTGTGAGCTTCTAAGAAAAAATGGATATGAAGTTATTTTGGTAGATGACAAAAAAGGTTTAAGCAGTAAAGAAGCAATGACTCAGTTAAACGGAATAGAACTTTTTATTAAAAGTCCGGGAATTCCTTATAATGAACTTGTTTTGGAAGTTAAAAATAAAGAAATAGAGTTAATTGATGAAATAGAACTTGCGTACAGATATTCTGTAGGTAAATTTAAAATAATAGCAGTTACAGGAACCAATGGAAAAACTACTACAACTTCCAAAATAGCTGGACTATTGGAAGCTGATGGATATAAGGTAGAAGCTGGAGGGAATATTGGAAAAGCTTTTGCACAGATAGTTCTTGAAGAGAAGCAACTAGATTTTGTAGTCTTAGAATTAAGTTCATATCAACTTGAAAATTTGAAAGAATTTAAGGCTGATTTATCTTTAGTAATCAACCTTTCACCTGACCATATGGATAGATATGAAAAAGAAACGGATTATTATTTGGCTAAATTTAATGTAAAAAACAATGCAGATAGTAACTCATATTTCATATTAAATATAGATTCTAAAGAATCTCTTGAGTTATATAAAAAGGGAAATGAAAAGCTTATAAAAGCAAGTTCTTTAGGAGATAAAACTGCTGATTTTTATGTAGAAAATGGTATTTTGAAATCAAAAGATGAAGAGATATTGGAAGCAGACAAACTATCTTTAAAAGGTAAACATAACTTAGAAAATGTAATGTTTATGGTAGCTACAGCAAAAACTTTTGGACTATCAAATGAGATTATCAGAGAATATTTATATAATACAGAATCTCTTGAACATAGAATGGAAAATTTCTTAGAGGTAGATGGAGTAACTTTTGTTAATGACTCAAAAGGTACGAATATAGATAGTACAGTAAAAGCTATGGAAGCTTATAAAACAAAGCCAATTCTAATTTGTGGTGGAAAAAATAAATATGTAGATTTAGTACCTCTTGCAAAGGCCATAAATGAAAATGCTAAATTGCTTTATCTTATTGGAGATACAGCAGATATGATAGAAAAACTGGTAAAAGAAGAAGGTTATCCAATAGAAAAGATATTTAATCTGAAAACCTTGGAAACGGTTATAAATGAAATAAAACTTGAAAGAGGAGATATAGTGTTATTTTCTCCAGCACATTCAAGTTTTGACCAATTTGCCAATTATGTAGAGCGTGGAAGAATATTTAAAGAGTTAGTTAATAAAAAATTTAAAAAATAGAGGGAAAAAGATGAAAAAAGTAATCTTTACAACAGGTGGGACAGGCGGACATATTTATCCAGCCTTGGCTGTTGCAGACGAGTTAAAAAATAGAGAAGTAGATTGTATGTTCGTAGGAACCATTCATAGAATGGAAAGAGATTTGATTCCTAGAGCAGGTTATAAATTTATAGGTTTAGACATAATACCTTTTAATAGTATAAGAGGAATAGTAAAGTTATTAAAAGCTACGGTAGAAGCCTTTAAAATCCTTAGGAAAGAAAAACCAGATGCAGTTTTTGGATTTGGAAATTATATATCAGTTCCAATATTGACAGCAGCTTTTTTAACTAGAACTAAAATCTATCTTCAAGAGCAAAATGCTGAATTTGGAATGGCAAATAGTCTTTTTTACAGATGGTCAAAAAAGACTTTTTTGGCATTTGAAAAGACTTATGATGATTTACCTCAAAAATATACAGATAAACTGAAAGTAACTGGAAATCCTCTTAGAAAAGAGTTTAGTTACCTTGATGTTAAACACGAAAGAGATAAGCTGAAAATTAAAGAGAATGAAAAAATGCTTCTTATTACAGGGGGAAGTCAAGGTTCAAAAAATCTTAATGACGCAGTATTGAAGCATTGGGATACACTTTTTAAGGAAAGTAATATAAGAATTTATTGGTCAACAGGGGAAAATAACTTTGAAGAAGTAAATAATAAAATTTCAAAAATGAAACCTAATGATGTAATAAGACCTTATTTTTCAAATATGCCATCAGTAATGACTGCATCAGATTTAGTTATTTGTAGAGCAGGAGCTTTAACGATATCTGAAGTTATTGAGCTTGAAAAGCCAAGTATTTTTGTTCCTCTTAATGCTGGAGGCCAAAAGGCAAATGCTGACATGCTTAAAGAGAAGAATGCAGCTCTTGTTTATGATAATGTTGATGCTGAAGCTGCTTTATTAAAAGCGATAGAGCTTATAAAAAATAATAATGAAATTCAAAAAATGAAAATGAATTTGAAAACATTTAAAGAAGGAAACGCTGTGGAACATATAGTTGAGAATCTAGATATTTGGGGGCAAAGAAATTAATGAAAAAAATATTTTTTATTGGAATAAATGGTATAGGAATGAGTGGTTTAGCTAAAATAATGGCTAAAAAAGGTTACGAAGTATATGGCTCTGACCTTAAAGTAGGACCTAAAATAGCAGAGTTTAAAGCAATGGGAATAACTGCATATGCAGAGCATAAAGAAGAACATGTGGAAGGAATGGATTCGGTAATCAGATCATCAGCTATACAAGAATCTAATCCAGAGTACAAAAGAGCTCTTGAGTTAGGACTTCATATCATAAAAAGAGGAGAGCTTCTAGCTCAATTAATGAATGATGAAGAGGGAGTTGCAATAGCAGGAACTCATGGAAAAACAACAACTTCATCAATGTTATCTGTTGCTAGTTTAAGTATTGACCCTAAAATAGTGGTTGGAGGAATTATTCCTGAAATAAACTCTAATGCTCACGCAGGAGATAACTCTATGTTTATCGCGGAAGCAGATGAAAGTGACAATTCATTTTTATATATTCATCCCAAATATTCAGTAATTACAAATATTGAAGAAGACCATATGGAAAACCATGGAACTTTTCAAAATATAAAAAATTCATTTGTTCAATTTATGGATCAAACTGAAAAAGAGATAATTGTAAACATTGATTGTCCAACAGTTAGAGAGCTTATTGTAGATAGAAAAAATATAATTACATATAGTACAAGAACTGAAAATGCTGATATTTACGCTAAAAATATAACAGTAGATGGGCTAAAAACTAAATATGAAGTATTTATAAATGGTAAAAGCTTAGGAGAAATAAAACTTACGATTCCTGGAGAGCACAATGTTTCAAACTCTTTACCAGTAGTATATTTAGCTCTAAAATTTGGAGTGGAGTTAGAAGAATTAAAAGATAAACTTTCTCATTTTAAAGGTGCAAGAAGAAGATTTGATGTTCTTTTAGATGATGGAGTTCAAATAATAGACGATTACGCTCATCATCCGACTGAAATATTGGCTACAGTAAAAGCTGCAAAAGAAAGATGTACAACAAAATTAATAGCAATATTTCAACCACATAGATATAGTAGAGTTAAGTTCTTATTTGACAGATTTGAAGGAGTATTTGATTTAGCAGACGAGATAATGTTATTACCTACTTATGCTGCTGGAGAGAAAGATGAATTTGGAATAAGTATGCAAGATTTGGCAGAAAAAATAAGACCAGGAAAAGTTAAACTTGTTCATAATAGTGATGAAATTTTAGATAAAATTAAAGAGAAAAATGAAGCAGGAATGTACCTGTTTATGGGAGCTGGAGATATTAGTGGAATGGCTCATAATATTGCAAAAGTTTTGGAGAAGAGGTAAGAAATGATAGTTTTAAAAGATGTAGAGATGAAAGAATACTCTAATATGAAAATTGGTGGAATTGGAAGAGAGCTTATAATTGTTGAAGATAAAGCTGAACTACATGACGCCCTTAATGGTAAAAAAGATATATTCGTTATAGGAAATGGAACAAATACTTTATTGAATGATGGCAGACTTGAAAAAACGTTTGTTTCTTTAAAAAAGCTTCAAAAAATTGAAGAATTGGGAGAAGGATTAGTAAGAGTAGAAGCTGGAATTGATTTTAATGAATTAGTAGATTATACAGGTAAAATGGACTATAACGGACTTGAAAACTTATCGGGAATTCCCGGAAGTCTTGGAGGACTTGTTTATATGAATGGTGGAGCTTACGGCTCTGAAATATTTGACCATATAGTTGAAATAGAAATTCTAGATAATGAATTTAATTTGAGAACAGTAAAAAAAGAAAATATGTATTTTACATATAGAAAAACTGAGATTCAAGAGAAAAAATGGATAGTAGTAAGTGCTACTTTTAAATTTGATAAGGGATTTGATAATGCTAAGGTAGAAGAACTAAGAACAAAACGTGAAGGAAATCATCCACTTGATTTACCTAATCTTGGTTCAACATTTAAGAATCCAGAAGGAATGTTTTCAGCAAGACTGATAATAGAAGCGGGAATGCAAGGCGTTCAAATAGGTGGAGCACAAATTTCTATGAAACATCCAAATTTTGTTGTTAATCATGGAAATGCTAAATTTGAAGATGTAATAAATTTGGTAACTGAAGTAAAAAAAGCTGTTAAAGAAAAAAGCGGAGTGGATTTACACGAAGAGATAATAATTGTAAAATAAAGGGGATTTGGAGATGAAAATAGCAGTATTAATGGGAGGAATCTCATCAGAAAAAGAAGTTTCTTTAAGAACAGGGGCAGCAATAACGGCTGCGTTACAAAGAAAAGGCTATGATGCGTTTTCTCTAGTTTTGGACAAAGATAATTTTGTTACAGCACTTACAAATACTGAATTTGATTTAGCATATGTAGCATTACATGGAGAATTTGGAGAAGATGGAAGAGTTCAAGCTTTCTTAGATATTTTAGGGAAAAAATATACTGGAAGTGGATATGTTGAAAGTGGAATTTCAATGAATAAAACTCTTACAAAAAAAATTCTTGATAGTTACGGAGTTTTATCACCAAAAACTTATGAAAAAGTAGAAGATATTGAAAAATATCCTGTAGTAATTAAACCGACTACAGAAGGGTCATCTGTAGGATTATATATTTGCCAAAATGAAGCTGATGCAAGAAATGCGGTAGAAGCTTTAGAAGGAAAAGAAATCCTAATAGAAGATTTTATTAAAGGTGATGAACTTACAGTAGGTGTGCTTAATGGAGAAGCTCTTGGAGTGTTAAGAATTAAACCAATTTCAGGTGTTTATGATTATGAATCAAAATATACTAAAGGAATGACAGAATATGAATTTCCAGCACAAATATCAGAAGCTTCTTATGACGAAGCTATGAAAATATCTGCAAAAGTTCATAAAGAGTTAAATTTAAAAGGTGCTACAAGAAGTGACTTTATTCTTAGAGGAGAAGAGCTGTTTTTCCTAGAAGTAAATACGAGTCCAGGAATGACTGAAACAAGCCTTTTACCTAAAATAGCAACACTAAAAAACATAGATTTTGATACTTTAGTAGAAAAAATAGTGTGTTCTGTTGAAAAATAAGCAAAAAGATGTTATATTTAAAATAGTAAGAAAATTAAAATGGAAAATTATGCATAAAAAAGGAGAAAAAATATGAAGTTGTTTACAAAATGCATATTTTTAACACTCTTTTTTATTCTGCTAAGTTTTCTTTATATGGATTTTTTAGAAGAGGATTATTTTAAAATAAAAAATATTGAAGTTAATGGTGGATTAGTGTTGTTAGATGGAGAGATTCACGATACTTTGATAACCTTAAAAGGTAAAAATATTTGGAATATTGATACTAAAAAAATAAAAGCCGAATTAGAGAAAGATGTAAGAATAAAAGAGATAAAAGTAGAAAGGGTACTTCCATCAAAATTAAAAATTACTATTGAAGAAGAGAAGCCTTTTGTTAAAGTTAAGCAAGGAGAAAAAATTCTTGTAGCCAATGAACAAGGAGAAATATTTTCATATTCTAAAGAATTGGCTTTTAATGATTTGGTTTTATTAAATGTTTCTAACGCAAATGACATGAAAGAATATCTAACTATTGTGAAAAATATAGAAGATAAAGAACTGTTAAGTTTTATATCTGAAATTTATAAAATAGATAAAGAAATGAAAATTATTCTTAATGATGGTGTATACATAAAAACTGATGGGACAGTTGATAAAAAGAGATATGAGATTGCAAAAAGATTATATAAAAAATTAAAAAATGAAGGTAAAGAGTTTAGTTATATTGATATAAGATTTGAGGATTATATCGTTAAATAGCGTTCAGGGGGGCAAGTTGATGAGAAATAACATTGCTGTAGCAATAGATATTGGAACTACAAAGATATATGTTATTATTGCAGAAGTTGATCCTGAAACTGGAAGATTTCAGGTTTTAGGATATGGGACAAGTACATCGTCAGGTTTGAAAAAAGGACTAGTAGTAGATGTGGAACAAACTTCTAGAGATATAAAAAGAGCAGTAAGAAAAGCTGAAGAGATGGCACAAATAAGGGTAGAAAAAGCTTTTATAGGGATTTCAGGAAAACATATTCAATCATCTTTACAACATATTGAGATTTTTTTGGGTGAAGAGCCTAGAGAAATAGAAGAGTTGGATTATGAAACTCTTATTCAAAATGCGATAGACAGACAAATTACTAGAGATAGTTTTATTTTACATAAAATAGCCTACAACTTTAAAGTGGATAATGGAAGTGTTATTAAAAATCCTGTAGGTAGAAGAGGAAGAAAGGTAGAAGCTGACGTACATCTTATAACTGGTTCTGAAAAAGAGATTACAGCATTAAAAAATACTCTTTTGAAGCTAGATATAGATGTAGAAGAAGTAATATTAGAACCTTATGCTTCTGCAAAAGCAGTTTTAACAACAAGTGAAAAAAGATTTGGAACAGTAATAGTTGATATGGGTGGAGGAACTACCGACATTTGTATCTATAGAAATGAAACTCTTATTTATTCAGCAGTAATACCTGCTGGAGGAGAACATTATACTAATGATATAGCTTACTGTTTACAGCTTGACCTTGAAACAGCTGAAAAACTAAAAAAAGATTTTAGTTCGTTTTCTGATAATGGAGAAAATGTTGTTCAAATACATATAAAAAACTCCAATGAAAAGAAAATGATAGAATTTTCTGAATTAGAAGAAATTATTTCTTCTAGAACAGATGATTTATTAGAGCTAGTAGGAGAAAAAATAGCAGAATCAGGATTTAGTGAATATATATCAAATGGTATTGTATTTACAGGAGGTTCTTCTCAAATAGCTGGTTTAAAAGAGAGAGCAGAAGAATATTTTAATTATGACATCAAAATAGGTATACCAATAAGAACTATAGGACTTTTAGAAGAAATGAACAAACCTGAAAATTCAACAGGAATAGGTCTTCTTATATATGCAGCAGAAAAAGCAGTTCAAACAAAAACAGAAAACGCAAAATACGTACCACAACCAAAACAAACATCTGTAGAGAAAAAAGAGGAAAAAGACTATGGGGATGAAGAAACAGAAGTGGTTATTGAACCGTTATCAGAAAAAATCAGAAGATACATTAAAAAACTTTTCTGATGCTTTTATTGACGTTTTAAATAATGAAAATGAGATAGAAGAGGTTGAAAAAATTGAGCTTTTGCATGAAGAGCTAAATGAAGCAGAATTAAATTATGAGCTTGATGAAAGTCAAAGTCTATATACAGAAATTCTAGAGGTAGAAGATAAAACTGTAAAGGAAGAAATTATCGAGGAGGAAACAATGCACAGCACTCAATTTGATGACATAAAAGTAAAAATTAAGGTTATAGGTGTTGGAGGAGCAGGTGGAAACGCAATTAATGACATGATTAAAAGTGGAATTAGTGGTGTTACGTTTATTGCAGCCAATACAGATAACCAAGATCTTAATAAATCTTTAGCTGATGTGAAGATAAGATTAGGAGTTCAACTGACAAAAGGACTTGGAGCAGGAGCTAATCCTGAAGTAGGGAGAAAAGCTGCTGAAGAAAGTGCAGAAGATATTAAACAAATGCTTCAAGATACAAATATGTTATTCATCACTGCAGGAATGGGTGGAGGAACTGGAACTGGAGCAGCACCAGCTATCGCAGAAATGGCAAGAGAAATGGGAATATTGACAATAGGAATTACTACAAAACCTTTTGGTTTTGAAGGTAAAAAAAGACAAGTTAATGCAGAATTTGGAATTAATGAATTAAAAAGAACTGTAGATACTCTTGTTATAATACCTAATGATAAATTGTTTGCGTTACCAAACAAAGAAATAACTATGTTAAATGCATTTGAAGAAGCAAATAATGTATTGAAAATAGGGGTTAAAGGAATAACTGAAGTTATGACTAGACAAGGTTACATAAATTTGGATTTTGCTGACGTAAGAACTGTTATGCAAGATTCGGGAGTTGCAATGCTTGGATTTGGAGAAGCAACAGGAGAAGGAAGAGCAGCAGCAGCAGCAGAAATGGCTTTATCTAATCCACTTCTTGAAAAATCGATAGAAGGAGCTTCAAGAATTATATTAAATATTACTGCTGGAAGAGATTTTCAATTGGCAGAGGCATATAAAATATCTGATATTGTAAAAGAAGCTACAGGAAAAACTGCTGAAGAAGTAATGTTTGGAGCAGTTGTTGATGATAGTATGGAAAATGTTATTAGACTTACTTTAGTTGCAACTGATTTTAATGAATATGAAAAAGTAAAAGTTGAAAAACATGAAGAAAATAAAAAAGATGAGATAACAAAAGCGATAAAAGCTACTCAAGAATCTCAACAATTTGGTGAATCAGATGACTTAGATGTTCCTGCATTCATTAGAAGAAGAAAATAGTGCTTGTCAACAAATATTTTATATGATATACTTAATAGCCCTGTTTGAACAGCAACACGTGTTCAGACAAAATACCAGAGGGAGGAGGTCTAATTGATGAAAAAATATGAATTTATGTACATTTTATTTCCTACTTTAACTGAAGAGGAAAGAAACGCTACAATTTTATCAGTTGAAGAAACATTCAAAGCAGCAGGTGCTAACATACTAAGCACTGACAAATGGGGAGAAAGAAAATTAGCTTACCCAATTGAGAAAAAAGAAACTGGTTTTTATGTTTTAACAACACTTGAAGTTGAAGGTACAGAATTAGTTAATGTTCAAAAAAAATTAAACATTAACGAACAAATGATGAGATATATCATTGTTAAAAAAACTAAATAATCTTAGAGGTTGGTGATGTTATGGCTATGAATTTGGTTGTATTAACAGGAAGATTAACTAAGGATCCTGAACTTAAATATGGAGCTAGTGGAACTGCTTATTGCAGATTTACAATTGCAGTAGGAAGAGCTTTTCAAAAAGATCAAACAGATTTTATTAACTGTGTTGCTTTTGGAAAAACTGGAGAACTTGTTGGTGAGTATTTGAGAAAAGGAAGAATGGCTGGAGTTCAAGGTAGAATTCAAACAGATGTATATGAAGCTAATGGAGAGAAAAGATACACTACATCAGTTCATGTAGAAAAGATTGAGTTTCTTGAAAGTAAAGGAAATTCTGAACCTAGTTTTGAAAAACCTTATGAAAAACAAGTAGAAAACAAAGCTGCTGCACCGACACCTGATATTGATTTTGAAGATGATGATGAATTTCCGTTCTAATTTTATAGGAGGTGACAAGGTCAATGACTGATATCAAAAGAAGAAGAAAAAGAAGTAAATTAAGAGTTAAAGCTGAAGAAATTGATTATAAAAACGTTGAGTTATTAAAAAGATTTTTATCAGATAAAGGTAGAATCAATCCAGCTAGAGTTACTGGTGCTGATGCTAAATTACAAAGAAAAATCACTAGAGCAATTAAAAGAGCTAGAAATGTTGCTTTATTACCATACACAAGAAGAACTTCAAGATAAGCTGTTTATACAGCTTATTTTTTTTTAGAATTTTAAATACAATTTATCTGAAAGAGTAAAAATAAAGTAATATTTATTATCAAAATAAACTTATATATTTAATAAATAAAACAGATGTCTTTTTTGTATTATATATAAAAAAAATGTTTTGACAAAAAAACTCATGCATGTTAATATTAATGAAATAAAAATTTGGAGGAATAGGGCAATGAAATTAGAGATCCGATTAAACAGGAGAGTGATTACAACTAAATAGATTTTGGTATAAGTGTAGCTATAACCCTGTTTATTACATATAAATTTATATTTGAACACTATAAGTGTATAGTGTTTTAGTTTGAGTTTATAGGCTAGCATTTATGCTAGCTTTTTTTATTTGAATTTTATAAAAGAGAGGACACAATATGGAATATTTAGGAATTTTGAAGGGAATTTTTATTGAAGATGGCCGATATCAGTATATTATAAAGGGACTAGGATTTAGTCTTGGAGTAACTGGATTGGCAGCAGTATTAGGTATGTTGTTTGGGATTTTCTTTGCATTATTAAGGCTTTCTAAAATAAGTATACTAGAAAAAATCAGTATAGTTTATGTAGACCTTATAAGAGGAACCCCTGCAGTTGTACAGTTAATGATATTAGCTAATGGAGTGTTTATAGGAAATTTGAGAGACACACCAATTTTAGTAGTAGCAGCATTAGCATTTGGAATTAACAGTGGTGCTTATGTTACTGAGATAATAAGGTCAGGAATTGAAGGATTAGACAAGGGTCAAATGGAAGCAGCAAGGTCTTTAGGAATGAATTACAGTATTGCAATGAAAGATATTATACTTCCACAGGCAATAAAAAGAATTTTACCTACTTTAGTAAGTGAATTTATTACATTACTTAAAGAAACATCTATAGTTGGATTTATTGGAGGAGTAGATTTACTTCGTTCAGCAAATATAATTACTTCTCAAACATATAGAGGAGTAGAACCTCTTTTGGCAGTAGGAGTTATTTATCTTATATTAACAGCGTTATTTACAAAGTTAATGAGACAAGTTGAAGGGAGGCTAAAAGTAAGTGATTAAAATAAATGATTTACATAAAAGTTTTGGAAGTAATGAGGTATTAAAAGGAATAAGCAAAGAAATAAAAAAAGGTGAGGTAGTAGCAATAATAGGACCATCAGGAAGTGGAAAATCAACATTTCTTAGATGTATAAACTTGTTAGAAACTCCCAATAAAGGAGATATCTATATAGAAGGTCAAAATTTGACTGATAAAAAAACAAATATAGATGGAATCAGACAAAAAGTAGGAATGGTATTTCAACATTTTAATCTTTTCCCTCACAAAACAGTATTAGAAAATTTAACTTTAGCACCAATGAGATTAAGAGGAAAATCACCAAGTGAAGCAAAAGAAAAAGCAATGGAACTTTTGGGAAAAGTAGGACTTGCAAATAAAGCTAATGAATACCCAAATAGACTTTCTGGAGGACAAAAACAAAGAATAGCAATAGCTAGAGCCCTTGCAATGGAACCTCATGTAATGTTATTTGATGAACCAACATCAGCTCTTGACCCTGAAATGGTAAGAGAAGTTTTAGATGTTATGAGAAACCTTGTAGCAGAAGGAATGACTATGCTTATAGTTACCCATGAAATGGGATTTGCTAAAAACGTAGCAAACAGAGTATTTTTTATGGATCAAGGAACTGTACTTGAAGATGCAAATCCAAAGGAACTTTTTGAAAATCCTAAACATGACAGAACAAAAGAGTTTTTAGATAAAGTATTAAATCATTAAAATATAAAAATAGGAGGAAATTATGAAAAAAATAATCTTAGTATTAAGCTTATTAATGGGAATTTTATTAGTAGGTTGTGGGTCAAAAAAAGATGAGAAAAAAGTAGTATATGTTGGAACTAATGCTGAATTTGCACCTTTTGAATTTTTAGAAGGAGATAAAGTAACTGGTTTTGATATGGAGCTTATCGCTGAAATAGGTAAAGTTGCTGGATTTGAGGTAGAAGTTAAGAATCAAGCATTTGACGGATTATTACCAGCTTTACAAAGCGGAAAAATTGATTTGATTATTGCTGGAATGACTGTTACAGATGAAAGAAAAAAAGCAGTAGATTTTTCTGAAAGTTATTATACAGCTTCTCAAGTAATTATAGTACCTGCTGATAATGCAGCAATTAAATCTTTTGATGATTTAAAAGGAAAAAATGTAGGAGTTCAAATAGGAACTACAGGGGATACAGTAATCAGCGAAATAAAAGAGATTACAAATACAAAATACAATAACGGGTCAGAAGCAGTTTTAGCATTAACTACTCAAAAAGTGGACGCAGTAGTAATTGATAATGAACCAGCTAAAAACTTTGTTGCTAAAAATACAGGTTTAAAAGTAGTAGATACAGGAGCAGTAAAAGAAGATTACGCTATAGCTATAGCAAAAGGAAACAAAGAGTTATTAGATAAAGTAAATACAGGATTAAAAACTCTTAAAGAAAATGGAAAATATGATGAATTAATCGCAAAATGGTTTAAATAAGAAGAGGGCTCTAAGCCCTCTTTAATTCAAAAAGGGGTGATAAAATGAAGTTATGGGGTGGAAGATTTAATAAAGGTAGTAGTTCATTATTAGAGCAATTTAATGCGTCAATAGGTTTTGATAACAGAATGTATGCCGAAGACATAGCAGGAAGTATTGCACATTCTAAAATGCTTAATAAAATAGGGATTTTGACGGTAGAAGAGCAAGAAAAAATAGAGAACGGTTTAATTCAAATAAAAGAGATGATAGACAACGGAAATTTTGAATTTCATATATCAGATGAAGATATTCATATGGCTGTCGAAAAAAAGTTAATTGAATTAATTGGTTCTTTAGGGGGAAAACTTCATACTGGAAGATCGAGAAATGACCAAGTTGCCCTTGATATAAGAATGTATTTAAAAAAAGAGATACTTAACATTAAAGATTTATTAAAATTATTAATGGAAGCTATAGTGGAAGTAGCTGAAAGTAATAAAGATGTAATTATGCCAGGATATACTCATTTACAAAGAGCTCAGCCAATACTTTTTTCACATCATATGATGGCTTATTATGAAATGATGAAAAGAGACTTAGACAGATTAGAAGACTGTTTTAAAAGGGTAGATGTAATGCCTTTAGGAGCTGGAGCTTTAGCAGGAACAACATATCCATTGGATAGACATTATGTAGCAGAATTACTAGGATTTTCAAAAGTAACAGAAAATTCTTTGGATACAGTAAGTGATAGAGATTTTATAATAGAAACAAATTTTGTAATATCAATGATAATTATGCATTTATCAAGATTTTCTGAGGAATTAATAATCTGGTCCACAAGTGAGTTTTCTTTTGTAGAGATGGATGATACTTATTCAACAGGTTCATCAATTATGCCACAAAAGAAAAATCCAGATGTAACAGAGCTTGTAAGAGGAAAAACAGGAAGAGTATTTGGAAACCTTATGGGAATATTTACTGTAATGAAAGGTTTACCACTTGCTTACAATAAAGATACTCAAGAAGATAAAGAGGGAGTATTTGATTCTATAGATACAATAAAAATTGTTCTTGAAATATTCTCGCCAATGTTGAAGACAATGACAATTAAAAAAGAAAATATGAAAGCTTCAATTTATGAAGGGTTTATAAATGCTACAGATATAGCTGATTATTTAGCTAAAAAAGGACTTCCTTTCAGAGAGGCTCACAAAGTTGTAGGAGAGCTAGTTTCTTACTGTGAACAAAACAACAAATTGCTTACAGATTTAAGTTATGAGGAGTTTAAGAACAGTCATAGTCTATTTGAAGAAGATATTGTAAAGGAATCTTCAATAGAAGCTTGTATAAATGGTAGAAAAACTTATGGTGGAACAGCTCTGTCTGATGTGGAAAGACAGATTGAAAATGCTAAAGCATTTTTAGGTAAGAATTAACAATTAAAAGTTAAGAGTTATGGAAAGGATTACTATTGCAATCCTACATAAACTATTAATTATTAACTAATAACTATTAATTAAAATTTGGAGGGGTTTATTTATGAAAAAAGTAGTACTAGCATATTCAGGTGGATTGGATACGTCAATTATTGTACCTTGGTTAAAAGAAAATTATGATTTAGAAGTTATTGCTTGTTGTGTAAATGTTGGACAAGATGATGATATGGAAGCTGTAAGAAAAAAAGCCATAGAATCTGGAGCAAGCAAAATATATATAGAAGATGTAAGAGATGAATTTATAAACGATTTCGCTTTTAAAGCGTTAAAAGCTGGAGCGGTTTATGAAGAACAATATTTATTAGGAACATCATTTGCAAGACCATTAATGGCAAAAAGATTAGTTGAAATAGCTCATGCAGAAGGAGCAGAATATATTTGTCACGGATGTACAGGAAAAGGAAATGACCAAGTAAGATTTGAAACAGGAGTATGGTCTTTTGATCCTACACTGAAAATTATAGCTCCTTGGAGAATATGGGATATAGCTTCAAGAGAAGATGCTATAGATTATGCAGAATCAAAAGGAATTTCAGTTCCAGTAACAAAAGCTAAAATTTACAGTAGAGACCAAAACTTATGGCACATCAGTCATGAAGGTGGAGACATTGAAGATTTAGCTAATGAGCACAATGAAGAAAGAGTATACATGATGGTTACTCCTCCTGAAAAAGCAAAAAATGAATCAACTTATGTAGAAATAGAGTTTGAAAAAGGAACTCCTGTAGCCCTTGACGGTGTAAAAATGGGTGGAGTAGAAATGGTAACTAAGCTTAACAAAATTGCTGGAGAAAACGGTGTTGGAGTTATAGATATAGTTGAAAACAGACTTGTAGGAATGAAATCAAGAGGAATCTATGAAACTCCTGCAGGAACAGTGCTTTATGCAGCATTAAGAGAGCTTGAAAGCATAGTTCTTGATAAAGAAGCACTTGCAACAAAACATACACTTTCTAAAAAATATGCAGAACTTGTATATAATGGACTTTGGTATACACCATTAAAAGAAGCAATAGATGCTTTTGTAGATAGTTTGGCACAAGATTTAACAGGAAAAATTAAATTAAAATTATATAAAGGTAACATAAAAGTAGCTTCAAGAATCTCTGAAAATGCACTTTATGACGAAGGAATATCTTCATTTGGAGCAAGTGATTTATACAGTCAAAAAGACTCTGAAGGATTTATAAAATTATTTGCTTTACCATCAAAAATTAAAGCAATGAAAAGAAAAAAATAGTATTGTAGGGGCGTTATTAATAACGCCCGTACAGAATTTATATAGTATTGGAGGCAGATATGGAAAATTTTGAAATAGTTGAAAAAGCACCGCATGTAGACGATTATCTAAAAATAAGAGAAAAAGTGGGTTTAAGATTTATAGATAAGAATCTTGCAAAACAAGGCTTACGACATTCATTATTTGCTGTATCAGTCTACAATGGGGAAGAACTTGTAGCTATGGGTCGTGTAGTGGGAGACATGGGAATAGCTTTTTATCTTCAAGATGTAATAGTTCTTGGAGAGTATCAGAACAAAGGGCTTGGAACTAAAATTGTTAAAAGACTTGAAAAATATGTTGAAGGTTTTAGAATTGAAAACACGGAGATATTTTTAGGACTTATGGCAACTAAGGGAAAAGAAGAATTTTATGAAAAACTTGGATTCTATGAAAGACCAAATTGTGAATTTGGGCATGGAATGACAAAAAAAATATTTAGCAAGTAGCATTTAGTAGGTAGTAGTTAAAAAATATAAATAATTAAATTGCTACTTGCTAACTACTAATTGCTAATTGATTTTGTGGGAGGCAGAGATGGTTAAAGCAGGAATATATGGTGTTAGCGGTTATGCAGGTGCTCAGCTACTATGGTTACTTCTGAATCATAAAGAGGTAGAAGTAAAATTTATAGCAGCTTATAGCTCAGCGGGAAAAGAAATAACTGAATTATATGGAAATTATAGAGATTTATATAAGGAAAAATGCTTAAGCTTTGAAGAAGCAAATGCTCAAATAGATAATATAGATGTGTTGTTTACAGCTCTTCCTCATGGAAAATCAGCTGAAACAGTAGCTTTAGCTTATTCAAAAGGTGTAAAAGTAATTGACCTTGGAGCAGATTTCAGAATTGAAGATGAAGAACTTTATGAGTTTTGGTA
>JAGNSM010000041.1 GCA_017988045.1 Fusobacteriaceae bacterium | reverse complement strand
AAATCATCAGAATGATTTACAATAGTCACTGGCATCACCTAAGTTGTAGTATTTTGTGTAGTGACAAATTTTACAACATTTTAGGATTGATGCCTATTTTTTTTGAAAAACGCACAAGTCGAGTTAACTTAAATATTTAAAGAATTTAGTTTACTACTTTAAAACCTTAAAATTATTGTATAGTTCATATCTTTGACCATTTATAAAATTTTCATACACTTAACCAAAAATTTTATTTTTATTCATGTACATATACAAAAATAATTTGTTTCTTAATCTGTTTATTCTTAGTCTCTTATAAAATTTATAATTTTTTTTATTTAATTATATTTATAAGAAGCTCTATTTTTACAAAACTTTCTACATTTATATGTACATATACAGTAATAAACTAATTTATAATACTTCATAAATATCTATATATAACTCAAAATCCTTTATTTTATTGGATTTTTTAACTTGATTTAACAATATGAAATTATTAAATCTAATTCAAAGCAAATTAATTTATCTTTCAATCTATATGTACATACTCAATAATAATTTTGTTTTCTATGTACTATAAAATCTTTGAATCTTTATTTCATAATTATTTTTAAATAGTTATATTTTGTAAACGCTCTGTTTTTATTACTCTATCTTTAATTTATATGTATATACACAAAAATAAACTAATTATATTTATCGAAATTAAAAGACGAGATAATCTCGCCTTTCAGTTTATTTAATGTTTGCTATTAAAAGTGCTATATCATGACCACTAACTCCTGATATTCTACTTGCCTCTCCTATTGATAGAGGCTTTACTTCTTTAAGTCCATCTCTTCCTATATTTGATAGAGCTTTTACGCTATCAAAATCAAAATTTTCAGGTATTAATAAACTTTCTAGTTTCTTAAATTTCTCTATCTGTGCACTTTCTCTTTGTATGAAAGTTTCATATTTAGCAATAGTTTCTATTTGGTTTGTCACATATTCTTTCAATTCCAACATTTCAGTAAATCTAGCTAAATCATTATAAGCTACTTCTTTTATAGCAAGTACTTCATAAGCATTTACACCTTTAGAGAAACTTTGATTGGAACCTAAAGTTTCAAGAAGTTCGTTTGCTTCCTTCATAGGAACTCTTACTTCTTTTAATCTCAAAATTTCGCTGTCTATATTCTTTTGAGCTTCTTTCAAAATATTTAATTTTTCTTCACTTAATATACCTATTTCTTCCGTTTTATTAAGTAGTCTACTAAATGCATTATCAAATCTAAGAGTTAATCTGTATTCAGCCCTTGATGGAAGCACTCTATAAGGTTCCGGCGTCTTTTTATGAATTATATCGTCTATTAACACCCCTAAGTAAGCCTCTGTTCTGTCTATAATCACAGGTGTTTTTCCCAACACTTTTCTTCCTGCGTTTACTCCCGCCATAAATCCTTGGGCTGCAGCTTCTTCATATCCACTTGTTCCATTTATTTGCCCTGCAAAATAAAGATTCTTTACTTTTTTACTCTCTAATGAAGGATAAAGCTGTGCTGCTGGAGCATAGTCATACTCTACAGCATAACCATGTCTCATTATTTTGGCATTTTCAAGGCCTGCTATAGTTTTCATCATTGCCTCTTGCGCAAAAGGTGGCATAGCTGTTGTAAGCCCATTTATGTACATCTCATTACTGTCTTCACTTTCTTGCTCAATAAATATTTGATGATCTGATTTATCTGGAAAATTAAGAACTTTTCTATCTAGTGATGGACAATGTCTTGGTCCATGTGTTTCAATTATTCCTGAAACTATAGGAGAGTATTTAAGCATGTCTTTTGCTACACTTACTGTATTCGGTGTAGTGTGAGTCAAATAAGTGGGAACTATGCTGTTTTTTTCTTTTTCTGTAAATACAGAGAAATATCTCGGATATTCCTCTCCATACATAGCTTCCATTTTAGAAAAATCAATTGTTCTTTTATCAAGTCTAGGTGGTGTAGCAGTTTGATACCTATCTATTTGTATTCCATTTTCTACCAAACTATCTGAAAGCTTCTCAGCTGACGGTTCCCCTTGTCTACCTGCAGGATATTTTACATCACCTATAACTACTCTTCCCTTTAAAAAAGTTCCTGTACAAAGTACAACTGATTTTGCACTATATTTTATGCCTAATGATGAAATAACACCTTTTATCTCTACATTTTCTACTATAATTTCGTCAATAATTTGTTGAATTATATCCAAATTATCTTGATTCTCAACAATTTCTTTCATTTTTACTCTATATTTAAATTTATCAGCTTGTCCCCTTGTAATTCTAGCAGCTGGTCCCTTTGAAGTATTAAGATGTTTTAATTGTAAGTTAAAGAAATCTGTATGTTTTCCCATTTCTCCGCCTAAAACATCTAATTCTGCTACCAAATGACTTTTTCCCGGTCCACCAATAGATGGATTGCAAGACATCATTGCTATATTATCTAAATATATTGTGAACATTGCTGTTTTAAGTCCTTGTCTAGCACTTGCAAGTGCTGCCTCTACCCCAGCATGTCCAGCTCCTACAACTATTACATCATAATTTAAATTATTCATAAAATAACTCCTTTTATTTTTGTATATGTACATGAATAAGCTTTTATCCATTTGAAATCAATTGTATATTATAAATATCTTTTTTATTTTTGTATGTGTACATATATTTTGTACTGAATTTAAAGAATTTTATCTCGTAAATATTTTTGTCTATATACATAATATCTAAAATCACATTTTTTATCAATAAGTATTTACTTAAAAACTTTTTATACACACACTTTTTATAAAATAGAAAATCAACTCCATGTAAAACAATAAAATCAATAAAATCATGCTTTTTCTAGCTAATCATAGCAATAAAAAGAGAGCTATTAAAGCTCTATAAGCCAATAAAAACATAAAAAATATTTTAAAATTCAAAAAAATTGAAGTGTAAAGACCTATAAAAAAAAATTAAAGGATACATCTATTGATTTTATTAAGTTTAAACATGTGTATAAAAATATATAAACTAAACGTAGAACTCCTTTGCTAAGTTTATCATTTAATAGAATCTCTTTGCTCTTCTCACTTTTCAAACGAACAAAATACTCTATTATGTAAAACTCAAAGGTATTTACGTATACATTCTTATATTTATAGACAAATAAAAACCGCAGTATATAAAACTACGGTTTATTTTCCAACACAGAAATTTTTAAATACATGATCTAATAAATCTTCTGTTGATATTTCTCCTGTAACTTCAGATAATGAATCTAAAGCTTCTTTAAGGTCTACTGCTATCAAATCCATAGGTAGCCCCATATTTATTGTTTCAAATATATTCTTAATTGCATCTTTTGTTTTTTCAAGAGCAGTTTTATGCCTTATATTTGTAATAATTAATTTTTTTGAACTGTTTTCTACAGTTCCCCTAACTATTAAATCATAAATTTGCTCTTCCATATCAGATATACCGATACTTTCTTTAGCAGATATATTTATAAAACTATCTACAGAATCTAGTTCAGAAAGTTTAGCAACTTGATTTAAATCATTTTTATTAACTATTCCAAGTACTTTTTTACCTCTTAATTTCTCGTTAATCTTAAAATCTTCATTATCTAGTTCTGTTGAACCATCTACTACAAACAGAATAAAATCAGCCTTTTCTATTTGTTCAAAAGATTTTTCAACACCAATATTTTCAACCAAATCATCAGTTTTTCTTATACCAGCTGTATCAACTAATACTAAAGGGATTCCTTTAATATTTATAACTTCTTCAATAATGTCTCTTGTGGTTCCTGCTATGTGAGTTACAATAGCTCTTTCTTCTCTTAACAAAGCATTTAAAAGACTCGATTTACCAACATTAGGCTTACCTACTATTGCTGTTTTTACACCTTCTTTTATCATTTTTCCTTTGTCATAAGAAAGTATAAGCTCATTAGCTGTATTCATAACTGTTTCTAAGTTATCTACTAGATTATCTGGTAAAGGATCATCTATTCCTTCTTCTGGATAGTCTAGTACAACATTAACATGAGCAGCTACATCTAAAAGCAATTTTTTTAAATGAGCTATTTGAGATTTCAAATCTCCTCTTAATTGATCAAGAGATAAAGAAATACTCTTATCAGTTTTAGAGTGAATCAAATCCATTACTGCTTCAGCTTGTGTAAGGTCTATTCTGCCGTTTACAAAGGCTCGCCTAGTAAATTCACCTTGCTCAGCATGTCTTGCTCCAAAACGTAGTACAAGCTCTAAAACCTTCTCTGTTATAAGATATCCCCCATGGCAGTTTATCTCTACTATATCTTCTGCAGTATAAGTTTTTGTCCCTTTCATTATGCTAACAAGAACTTCATCTACCAATTCATTGTTTTCATTATAAAGTTTACCGTAATTTATACTAAAATTTCTTAATTCTTTAATTTCTTTTTCAGATTTAGGTTTAAATATTTTCCCTAAAATTTCTATAGCTCTATCACCAGAAATTCTAACTATTCCAATTCCACCCTCACCTCTTGGTGTTGAAATTGCAGCGATAGTATCAAACATTATAATCTACCCGACTTTCTTTTTTCTAATAACTATATATCTTTTTGGATCTTTTCCTTCAGAATATGTGTCTAATTCTTCATATTTATTTATAATTTCATGAATAATTTTTCTTTCTCTTGGGGGCATTGGATTTAATTTAACAGCTTTATCAGTTTGAATAGCTTTTTCAGCCATCTTTCTTGCTAAATCTCTAAGAGTATTAGCTCTTTTTTCCTTAAATCCTTCTACATCAACTTCTACCTTACACCCTTTTACAAGAGTATTTAATAAAAATTCAAAACTATTTAATGTTTTTCCTTTTTTCCCAATAATTATCCCATTATCTGGACCATAAAGATTAATAAGAACAAAGTGTTCACTTGATTTTGTTATCTCTATTTCAAGATTAATATCCATCATTGTTAATAATTTTTTTGCTATTGTTACTACATCATTTTCAACTTGTTTTTCAACTGCAGTTATTTCGTATAATCCTTTTAAATCAATAAATCCTAATATTTTTTTAGATTCTTTAAGTTCTTTTACATATATTGTATGAGAGCTCTCTGTAACTCCATGCTGATTTTTAGCTATTTCTAAAGCCTCTTCTTTATTAGCTGCTTTTATCTCAAATAATTGTAAATCATTTTGCATTTGCTCTATCCCCCAATCTCATAATCAATTGTTGCTGAACAATTGATAGAGCTGATGATGTTACCCAATAAACTTGTAATCCCATTGGTAATTGAACAGACATGAATATTATCATTATTGGCATCATAATAAGCATATTTTTTGCCATAGGATTTTCTTCTCCACCTTGTTGAGGCATTAATTTTTGTTGTAAAAATGTCAATGCTCCATTAAGTACTGGAAAAACATAATATGGATCTTTTTGAGTTAAATCCCATAATAAAAAATGTGAGCCTGCTGGTATATTAGCAGGATCTCTAAATACTGCAAATAATGCAAATAATATTGGCATTTGAAGTAATAAAGGTAAACAACCTGCGGCTGGATTTATTCTTCTCTCTTTGTAAAGTTCAGCTATTTTTATATTTTGTTCCTGTTTGTTAGGAAATTGATTTCTAATTTTATCTACGTCTGGCTGTATTTCTTTCATTGCTCTCATTGATTTATCTTGTTTCAATGTTAATGGTAATAATATTAATTTTACTACTAGTGTTAGAACGACTATACTTAAAGTAAAGTTCCCTAAAACACCAAATATTTCTCCCAATAATTTGCTAAATATCATATTTAACCAATTCATCATTTCCTTATGTCCCCGCCTTTGTTATAATTTGAATTTTTTTGGTACTAAATCTACTCCGCCTTCATGAAAAGGATTACATTTTAATATTCTTTTAATAGTTAAATAAGTGCCTTTAATAGCTCCATGTTTTTCTAATGCTTCAATTCCATAACATGAACAAGTCGGATAGAACCTACAATTTTTTCCTAAAAATGGTGAAATAAACTTTTGATATAACTTAAATATAAAAATTAATAATTTTTTCATTTTAATAGACCGGCCTTTTTAAATATTCTTAAAACATCTTTTTTTAATTCTTGTATTTTAAGTTCTTTAAATTTTTCTCCAGCAGTTCGTTTTGCTATAAATATGTAATCATATGAAGTTATAAATTTTTCTTCTTCATTTCTAAAGATTTCTCTAAATAATCTTTTTAATCTTACTCTACAAACAGCGTTTCCAGTTTTTTTACTAACAACTACACCAAATCTATTTTTATTTTGGTCATTTTTTTTTATATATAACAAAAAATAATGACCAAAATATTTTTGACCCTTATTGTAAATTAATTGAAACTCTTCATTTTTTTTAATTTTTTCCATAGTTTTTAGAAAAGTCTCCTTTTTTAGAGCTTTTTTAAATTTTTAAAAACCCGGTGAAACATAACACCGGGTTCTATGCTGATAATACTTTTCTTCCTTTAGCTCTTCTTCTTTTTAATACGTTTCTACCAGCTTTAGTTTTCATTCTTTCTCTAAATCCGTGGTCTTTTTTTCTTTTTCTGTTATTTGGTTGGAATGTTCTTTTCATTGATCTATACCTCCTAGAATTATTTATACATTTCAGATAACTATTTTATTAGAAAAGTTATATTTTGTCAAGTAAATTTCATTTAATTATATCTATAAACTATTAAAAATGCAATGTTTTTATTTTTTTATTTAAAAAATCAGACTTTTTAAAAGCTTTTGTTTTTTGTTTATATTGTTATATGTATATTGTACAGACGGAGTAAAAAAAACAAATGAATAAAACAATTGATTTTAAAGAGGTTAAAAGATGATGATTTTTTAATTTATTTTTGTGTATATACAGTTCTTTAAGTGTAGTAATTTCAATGATATTTTTTGATTAGATTTTTAATATCATTGAAAATGAGTAAAGCTATGAAGAAAAAAATATTACTGTGCATGTACAAGTTTATAAATGCTGTATTTTCAATACTTTTATTATTGATACTAAGTCTAAATAGAATTAAATCAAAGTAAGGAATTTTTATTTCATTATTATTGTATATATACATAACAATAATAGCTGATTTTTAAGACATGGTTTACGAATTTAAAGAATTTGATTGATAGAAATCAATAAAAAATATGAAATATTAATTATTATTGTTAATAGACATATTTATAAGCCTGTGTTTTGAGTAGAATTAATGTTAGGTATAGTTATTTAAGTTAATAAAAATAGATATTTATATATATTTTTGAATATGTACATTAATATAAATAACTGGTTTTTATAGGTTATTTGTACTTCTAAATATTTAAATCCTTTTAAAAGTAACAAAGATAGTTATTTTTGTCTATATACATAAGTAAGATAGAGAAATCAAGGATATAATATTTAGATTTTGTAACGACTTAGGCATTTATAAATTTTTAATAAATTTGAATTGTGTATTTTTTCTGAGGAACTAAATAATATAAATGAAACTGATGATACATAGGATTCCTAAAGAATAAATCTTTTTGGTCGAAAAAAAGTCCTTATTAAGTCACAAAAGTTACATAGCATAAGCATGATGCTTTTTACAAAGTGTAGCGAAGCTTATATTTAGGAAATCTGCAAGGTTTTTAAGTACTCTTAAAATGCACATGTAGAGTTATAATTTAAGTTTTATAATAATTTTTACCACGTAATTTTAGAAAAATCTATAATTATTTTATTAAAGAACTTAGTAAAAGTACATGTACATCAACAAAAATATTTTTATAAATATCTATACAATTTTATAGATAAAGACACTTTATCATGAAATTATTATTTTTGTATATGTACATTTAAAGTTTATAAAAATCAATTATAAAGAGTTTTTAAATTAATTAAATTTAGAATAAATTTTGTAAAAACTTAGAAATTAAAAATAAATATTTTTGTGTATGTACAGAAGAAAGAATAAAAAATTCAAATATTTATTTTATTAACTTATGAAAAATAATGTATATAAAATTATGAAAAAAAGTATTTTTGTATATGTACATATGAATTTGGAATCTGTTTTTAAATGTTTATACATGTACATTCACAAAAATATTTATTTTATTTACTCGTATTGTACATTTTTAATTTTTTCTGATTTACATAAGGTTTCCTAAAGAAAAAACTCTGTTACACTTCATAAAAAACATAGAGCAGTAACAAACAAGTTTTTAAGTGATTAAATTATCAAAATTGTTTAATTGAAATTTGTTTGTTTTATAGAT
Organism: Fusobacteriaceae bacterium; assembly: GCA_017988045.1. Classification (GTDB taxonomy): domain Bacteria; phylum Fusobacteriota; class Fusobacteriia; order Fusobacteriales; family Fusobacteriaceae; genus JAFGUR01. Next base: position 9,867 of record JAGNSM010000041.1, on the reverse strand, counting down.
ACTGAATAAATATTTTCAATAAATACGATGTTCTAATATGTACATAGACAAAAATAAATGTATGTTTTTTGTAATATTGGTATTTTAGAGTAAAAATTAGTATAAGAAAAATTATAGAAAAAATATTAAAATTATTTTATTCATTGGACAGCTTGATATATAAAAATTTATGTGTACATAGATAGAAATATTATTATTATGCGTGTACATATGACTTGATTTATTTTGTAAACTGTAGTATAAAATATTGTTGCTTATTTATGTGTATGTACATGTTATTATTGAGTATGGACAAATCAAAGTATTTAAAATCAATTATTGGGGGAGACAATGAAAAAAAACAATTTAGATATTGAGTTGTTAGATGACGTTGAAGATGAAATTTTTTCTGAGGAAGATTTGGAAGAAGTAATGGACGATGAGTTAGAAAGTGAACTAGATATATTTGATATTGATACCCACGGAGATTTACTTCGTGGCATAGAAAAAATTACAATAGAGGAGAAAAGTCTTCCTGATATTGAGATGAGAGAGATGGTAATCAGAGAGACTGGAAATTTTCTTAATTTGCAAGAAAATGTAATAAATATACCAATTGAGATGATAGTATTTCCATTTTTTACACCGCAAAAACAAAATAAAAGAGTGAATTTCAAGTATCAATTCCAAGATTTGGGAGTTACAATGTTTTGTACTCTTGTTAGTAAAGATAATGAAGATATGGTTTTTCAACCTTCAATATTTGAAGAAAAAATTTATACTTATCTGATTTCAATGTATGAGAAAAAAAGAGATATAAATGATACTGATGACTATATTGAATTTGAGATTTCAGACTATATTTGTGGATTCTTAGGAAATAAAATGAATAGAAATTATTATTCAAAAGTAGAACAAGGTTTAAAAAATCTTAAAAATACAGAGTACCAATTTATAGTTTCCAATCATTCAAAGCTTGGAAAATATAAGTTTGAAGATGAGGAGTTTAAGCTTCTTACTTATAAAAAATTGAAAATAGGAAAAAAAGTTTTCTATAGGGTAACTCTAAATAATAATATAAGACAAAAAATAAAAGATAAGAGATACATAAAGTATAACTCGAAAAACCTTTTGGAGATTTTGGACAAAGATGTAATAGCTTCTAGAATCTATAAATATATTTCTAAAATTAGATATGATAAACAAGAAGATGAGGCAAGTATAAGAGCACTTGCAGCAATAATTCCTCTTAAAACAGATCAAGTAGTTTCTAGAGAGAATAATTATGGTGAAAAGAAAAAATATAGATTGAACAGAATAAAACAAGTTATTAAAAGAATAGAAAAAGCTTTTTCAGTTTTATTAAAACTTGGTTATATAGAGAAGTTTAAAATAGTAGAATCATCTGGAGAACATTTAGTAAGATATATGTTTAATGTGGAAAAGGATAATGAGTGTCATATTTCTTCTTATATTGAAAAGAAAAAGACAACTATTGAGTACAAAAAAACAGGTGAAAGAAAAAGAAAAACTAAACTTAAAGATGTAGAAGAAGCAATACTTGTAGATAGTGTTGGACATGAAACGCATGTAAATGTTGATGAAGCTATAAAAAAAGCTAAAAGAAATATTTATATATCAAAAGCTTGGAATAAAAGAGTTGAAAATAAAATAAATAAAATAATTGCAGAACATGGTGAGATGTTTACAGCAAGTGTTTTGGACAAAATATATAATAGACTTACATTTGAAATAAAGACTACATTAGTTCAGTATATAAATGGTGTAGTGAAAACTATGCAAAGTGAAGAAAAAGCTAAGAAAAAAGAGAATTTACAATTATTTGAGCCAAAAGTAATAGAGTTGAAGGTAGAAGAACAAGAAGAAAAACAACAGGTAGAATTGTCTGAAGAAGAAGTTGAAATATTATTTAATGCTTTAGATGATATAAGAAAAATTGAAGTAGAACAAAAAGCTCTTGAAATTTGTGAAAAACAAGAGGGGGTTGCACAAGCATTTTTACTGCAATTAAAGAAACGTTCTGAAAAAATATATAAATCTACAATGAGTAAATTTATTGGAGAAGTATTGACAAAAGAAGTAGTTTAATGAGGTAACTAATTTTTAAAGAAAAGAATATTGTCATTTCAACTTAGTTGAATTATTGATAAAGAGTGATTTAAGAAATGACAGTATTCTATATTTAAAAAATAGAACCTCTTTTTATTTTAAAAGGATTAACATATGTACATATACAAAAATAATTGTAAATATATGTGCTTATAAAGCCTTTTGCATGCTTTGAATTTTTAGTACAAATATAATCCCTTAATTTTTTAATAAATAGTTTTATTTATGAAAAACAATACATTTTATTTTTGACTATGTACATATAAAAATGAGTTTTATTAGAGAATTCAAAGTAAGAATGCAAACAAAAAACATGTACATACACAAAAATACAAAGACTAAAAAAGAATTAATAACTATAAAAGTGATTATAGAGAAGTAGTTTTATTATTGAGTATGTACATATAAAAGCGAATATAATTTTTTATAAGTTATATTATCTATATTATAAAATAATAGATTGAGCCATTGATAAAAAATTCTATTTATGATAGAATAATAAAATTGACAGTTGTGTTTTTTAGGGAAGGAAAAGGAGGATGAAAAAATGGAAAAAGTTAAAATAAATACAGAATATATAAAATTAGACCAATTTTTGAAATGGGTAAATGTTGTAGGACAAGGTTCTGATGCTAAAGAACTTATTATGGACGGATTTGTAAAAGTTAATGGAGAAGTAGAATTTAGAAGAGGAAAGAAACTGGTTATTGGAGATATAGTTGAGGTAGAAAAGGCTAAATTTGAGATAATATAAGAAGGTGTTCTTTTGCAAATAAAGAGTATTAACTACATAAACTTTAGAAATCTAAAGAATAATAAACTTGAGTTTCATCCTAGATTTAATCTCTTTATGGGAAAGAATGGGCAAGGAAAAACGAGCATATTAGAAGCCATATATTTTTCTATTACAGGCAAAAGTTTTAGGACTAAGCATATTAAAGAACTTATAAAGTATGATTATCAAGATGCAGGTGCCATGATAAACTATGAAGATAGGTTAGGTAAAAAAAGTATTGGAATCAAATTTAACGGGAAAACTCGTGAGTATCTTTATAATAAAAGTAAAGTTAAGTTTGATGAATTTATAGGAAGAGTAAATGTAATATCATTTATTCCAGATGATATATATCTTATTTTGGGAAATCCTTCTTTGAGAAGAACATTTTTTGACTATGAAATAGCTCAAGGAAATGAGATTTATTATAAGAACCTGAAAGATTTTAATAAAATTCTAAAAATACGGAACAAATTTTTGAAAGAGGGAAAAAGTAAAGACCCTTTATTTGAAGTTTATAACGAAAAATTTATAGAGCTTAGTGTAAAAATATTTAGTAAACGTTTTGAATATATAAAAAAGTTATCAGTACTTCTTAATTTGAATTATAGAAAACTTTTTAGTGATAAAAGTGAGCTGAAAATAGTTTATAAGAGTTTTAGTGAGAATATATTTAAGTCAGAAGATATTATGAAGGAAGAATTTATAAAAACTCTTGATAAAGTTGAAAAGCAAGAAAAATATAGAGGAGTATCCTTAGTGGGTCCTCAAAAAGATGATTTTATATTTTATCTTAATGATAAAGAAGCAAAAGCTTACACATCACAAGGTGAAAAAAAATCAATTATATTTTCTCTGAAAGTCGCTGAAATAGATATGCTAATCAAAGAAAAAGGTGAATATCCTATATTTCTTATTGATGATATTTCTTCATATTTTGATAGTGTGAGAAAAGAGAGTATAATAAATTACTTTAAAGGTCGAGATGTACAGCTTTTTTTAAGTTCTACAGATGATTTGGGTATAGAAAGTAAAAATTTTAATATATATGAAGGTGATATAATTGAGCCAAGGGATTCATAATGTTAAAGATATAGTTGGTGACGCCCTAAAAAGTAGTAGATTACTGAAACAAGGAATAATCAAAGGTAACTGGGAACAAATAGTAGGAAAAGATTTGGGAAGAAAAACTTATGTAGCTGGAGTAAAAGAGAGAGTTCTTTATGTAAATACAGAAAATCCAGTAATGCTCCATCAGTTGTCTTTTGTAAAAGGGAATATGCTTGAGGAAGTTAATAAGTTCTTGGGAATAGATTATATAAAAGACATAATGTTCAGAGTAAAAAAACGTGGGGTAGAAGATTTCTTTGATGATGAAATTCCAGAAGATAAATTTGAGCCCAATGAAATAAAACTAAATTCAGGATACAAGAATTTTATAGAAGAAGAAACAAATGTTATAGAAGACCCTGAAATTAGGAATCGAATAAAAAAAATAATGGAATTATCAAAGAAAAAAGAAAAATTTCTATTAGATGAAGGTAACAAGAAATGTGAAAATTGTGGAGTTATTTTTAGTGGCTCTGGGAAAATTTGTATAAATTGTTATAATGAACAAAGAAAAAAGAAAATAGCAGAAATATATGAAGAAATAAAAGAAAATCCTTATATAGTCTATAAAGATATCTTTAAAATCTTACCAGATTTGAGAGAAGAAGAGTACGAAGATATACGCGTTAAAATAAAAGAACGGGTAAAAATCTTGATGTATAAAGAAATTAATAGAGATAATGAGGATGAGTTTAGGTATTATGCTAGAATTTATTTTATTTTGGAAACAGGTATAAAAGATAAATTTGAAATAGATAGATTAATTAATTATCAATTATTACAATTTGAATAAAAATAAGAATAATTAAAGAAGCTAAGTTTGGAGGTTGTTATGAGTAGTAGTTATGGAGCAGAGGGGATTACGGTCCTAGAGGGTCTGGAAGCAGTAAGAAAAAGACCTGGAATGTATATTGGTTCTACATCAATAAGAGGATTACACCATTTAGTTTATGAGATTGTTGATAATGCAGTGGATGAAGCTTTGGCAGGTCATTGCGATGATATTAAGGTAAATATTTTACCAGACAATATTATTGAGGTTATAGATAATGGTAGGGGAATTCCAACGGGGATACATCCAAAATATGGAAAATCAGCACTTGAAATAGTACTTACAGTACTTCATGCTGGAGGAAAGTTTGAAAATGATAACTATAAAGTTTCTGGAGGACTTCATGGAGTTGGAAGTTCGGTAGTTAATGCACTTTCTGAATGGATAGAGGTTTATGTTCAGAGAGAAGGACATACATACTATCAAAAATTCCATAGAGGAAAACCTGAAGAAGATGTAAAAATTATTGGAGATTCTAAAAAAACTGGTACAAGATTTGTATTTAAAGCAGATTCAGAAATATTTGAAACTTTAGAATATGAGTATAAAACATTAAGAGATAGACTAAAAGAACAAGCATATCTTAATAAAGGTATAAAAATAACTATAACTGATACAAGAAAGCCTGATGACAAGAAAAAAGAAGAGTTATGCTTTGAAGGTGGAATTGTAGATTTCTTGGCAGAAATTGTTAAAGAAGAACAAAAGTTATTTGAAGAAAGTGTATACATGGAAGGTGAAGCTGAAGGTGTTACGGTAGAAGTTGCTATGACTTATACTGAAAAACAAAGAGAAGCTGAGTACTCTTTCGTAAATAATATAAATACCCATGAAGGTGGAACACATCTTAGTGGATTTAGAACAGCTCTTACAAGAGTTATAAACGATGTTTCTAAAGATATGGGACTTATAAAAGATAGAGATGGAAAATTCCAAGGGGCAGATGTTAGAGAAGGACTTACTTGTATAGTAAGTGTTAAGGTCCCTCAACCACAATTTGAAGGACAAACAAAAACTAAACTTGGAAACTCAGAAGTAACTGGAATTGTATCTTCATTAGTAGGAGAAAAACTTAAATTTTTCCTAGAAGATCACCCTGCTGTTGTAAAAATTATAGTAGAAAAAATACTTCTGACTAAAAAAGCAAGAGAAGCTGCAAGAAAAGCAAGAGAACTTGTTATGAGAAAATCTGCTCTTGAAATCGGTTCATTACCGGGAAAACTAGCTGACTGTTCATCTAAAAAACCAGAAGATTCTGAAATCTTCATAGTAGAAGGAGATTCTGCAGGAGGATCAGCTAAACAAGGAAGAGATAGATTTTTCCAAGCTATATTACCACTTAGAGGAAAAATACTTAATGTTGAAAAAGCTGGACTTCATAAAGCATTAGAAAATCAAGAGATAAGAAATATGATTACAGCTTTTGGTGCTAATGTTGGTGCTGATATGGATTTGGAAAAATTAAGATACCATAAAATAGTAATAATGACAGATGCCGATGTAGATGGAGCTCATATAAGAACACTTATGCTTACATTCTTCTACAGATATATGCCACAATTAATTGAAAGTGGATATGTATTTATAGCACAACCGCCATTATATAAAATTTCTCAAGGTAGAGGAATTACATATGCGTATACTGATAAACAAATGAAAGAAATTACGAAAGTTTTTGATTCTGAAGATAAAAAATATACTCTTCAAAGATACAAAGGGCTAGGAGAAATGAATGCAGACCAATTATGGGATACAACAATGGATCCAGAAACAAGAACTCTTTTAAAAGTAACTTTGGAAAATGCTGTTGAAGCAGATAAAATATTTACAAAACTTATGGGTGATGAAGTAGAACCTAGAAGAGAGTTTATAGAAGAAAATGCACTTTATGTTAAAAATTTGGATATTTAAAAAATCAATTAGTAATTAGGAGTTAGTAATTAGTAATTGAAAATATTGATTGGAGTCAATGGGGGTAAACTATCTTTGACTTTGAAACTATGTCACAATTAAAAGATATACTTAAAAAATTCAGCACAAAGAAAAAGAGAAGGCTTGATTTTAACTTCGTGTTCCTTTGAGCTCTTTGGTTACTTTGTGTTGAAAGATTTTGACCTATTGTTTGTATTGTGACGCAAACTAAATAATTTTTATATAAGTTATAGTAAGCTATTGCAATTTTGCATAGTGAAGAAAATCCTAAAATAAGGAGAGAATAAAAGATGTCAAATGAGATTACAAGATATTTAGAAGAAGAGATGCAAGATTCTTACCTTGACTATTCTATGAGTGTTATCGTAAGTAGAGCTCTTCCAGATGTAAGAGACGGTCTAAAACCAGTTCATAGAAGAGTACTTTATGCTATGAATGAAATGGGTATGACACATGATAAACCCCATAAAAAATCAGCGAGAATCGTTGGGGAAGTACTGGGTAAGTATCATCCACATGGAGATACAGCAGTTTATTATACAATGGTAAGAATGGCTCAAGAATTTAACTATAGATATATGTTAGTAGATGGTCACGGAAACTTCGGATCTATAGATGGTGACGGAGCAGCAGCAATGAGATATACAGAAGCAAGAATGACTAAGATTACTGGGGAACTTCTTGTTGATATTGATAAAAATACTATAGATTACAGAAAAAACTTTGATGACTCATTAGATGAGCCAGTAGTATTACCTTCAAAATTACCTAATTTATTATTAAATGGTAGTGAAGGAATAGCAGTTGGTATGGCGACTAAAATACCTCCTCATAATTTAGGGGAACTTTGTAACGGGATTTTAGCACTTATTGATAACAAAGAAATTTCTATAGATGAGTTAATAACTCACATACCTGGACCAGATTTTCCTACATCAGGAATAATCTATGGAAAAAAAGGAATCTATGATGCTTACAAAACTGGTAGAGGTAGAGTAAGAGTAAGTGGAAAACTGAAGGTAGAAGAGATAAGAAAAGGTAAAGATGCGATAATCATCACAGAATTACCTTATCAAGTAAATAAAGCTAGACTTATAGAAAGAATAGCAGAACTTGTTAAAGAGAAAAAAATCTCTGGAATAACAGATCTTAGAGATGAATCAGATAGAAATGGAATAAGAGTTGTTATTGAGCTTAAAAGAGGAGAAGAACCTGATTTAATCATTAATAATCTTTATAAACATACTGATTTACAAAATACATTTGGAGTAATAATGTTAGCACTTGTTAACAATGCTCCAAAAGTTTTAAATCTTAAAGAAATACTAGAACATTACTTAAATCATAGATTTGAAGTAGTAACAAGAAGAACAAAATTTGATTTGGATAAAGCAGAAAAAAGAGCACATTTGTTAGAAGGATTTAGAATAGCTCTTGAAAATATAGATTCTGTAATAGAAAAAATCAGAGCTTGTAAAGATGGAAATGAAGCTAGAGAAGCTTTGATTGAAAGATGGAGTTTTTCAGATTCACAAGCAAGAGCTATCTTGGACATGAAATTACAAAGATTAACAGGTCTTGAAAGAGAAAAAATAGACAATGAGTATGCAGAGATAACAAAACTAGTTGCTGAATTAAATGCAATTTTAGAAAATCCTGATAGAGTTTATGAAGTAATTAAAGAAGAAGTTACTGATATAAGAGATAAATATGGGGATAAAAGAAGAACTCAAATTGAAGAAGATAAAAATGATATAAATATTGAAGACCTTATTAAAGATGAAAAAGTAATAGTTACTTTGACAAATAAAGGTTACATCAAGAGAATGGCTCTTGCTCAATATAAAGCTCAAAAAAGAGGTGGAAAAGGAATCTCTACGCAAAATACTGTAGATGGAGATTTCGTAGAAAGCATGTACACAGCTTCTACCCTTGAAACTCTAATGATATTTACTGATAAAGGAAAAGTATATTCTTTAAAAGTTTATGAAATACCTGAGTCTGGAAAGCAAGCTAGAGGAAAACTTATTGAGAACTTAATTAATCTTTCAAAAGATGAAAAAGTTAAGAGAATCATAAGAATAACTGCATTTAGCGAAAGTGAAGAAGTATTCTTCCTTACAAGACAAGGAAAAGCTAAACTTACTAATTTAAGTTTATTCCAAAATCTTAATAAATCAGGAATTATCGCAATTAAACTTGATGATAATGATGATTTAATATTTGTTGGATTAATCTCAGATGAAAGTAGCCAAGTATTTGTTGCAACGAAAGCAGGATATTCAATAAGATTCCCTAATGGAAACATAAGAAGTATGGGAAGAAATACTGCTGGAGTGAAGGCTATAACACTTAGAAGTGGAGATGCTGTAGTGTCTGGAGTTATTATAAATAATGAAGAATTAGATATATTAACTATCACAGAAAAAGGTTATGGAAAACGTACGAAGGTAGAAGATTATCCACTACAAACTAGAGGAGGAAAAGGTGTTATAAACATCAAAGTAAGCCCTAAAATTGGTGAAGTAGTAGAGATAAGATGTGTGGAATTGGATGAAGAACTTATGGCTATAACTTCTGAAGGTATAATTATAAGAACTCCAATTGGAAGCATATCGCAAATAGGAAGAAATACTCAAGGTGTTAAGGTAATGAGAGTTTCTAATCAAGAAAAAGTAGTTTCTATTGTTTGTGTAAAACAAAATCTTGATGATTTGGTAGATGACGAATTTGATGAAGATGGGAATGAAATAATAGAAAATGCTGAAATAGTGGTAGAAGAAACTGTAACTGAAGAGTAAGAAATAGATAAGGAGAGGAGTTGAGAAATCAGCTCCTTTTTGTTAAAGTCAGTATTGCTTTAATTACTAACTGAATCTATTATGTTATTTGACATGTCAAAGGATATGTGGTATTTTATATTTATAAAAATTACTGATTTTGGAGGACAAATGAAAAAATTAAAAATTGCTCTAGCAAGTTTTTTAATAGTAAATAGTTTTGCTATGGCTGAAAATATAACAGATTTTCAAGCTAAAGCAGTAAAAGAATTATATAGCAAAGGGATACTACAAAGTATAGTAAAAGAAGAAGATTTTTCTAAGAAAGA
>JAGNSM010000040.1 GCA_017988045.1 Fusobacteriaceae bacterium | reverse complement strand
CCTGGTTTATATGCTCTTCCATTTGATTCTAGAGCCATAAAACCATCAAATACTCTTACTGTTTTTAATATTGAATTTCCTGAGTCTACTGAATAGATTATTGTTCCCCATTTCTGAGAAACCTTTAGTTTATTTGCACCTTCTTCTGTTTCATAGTTGTTTAGCCTATCAATGTTTGGAATAATTATCCCTCTTGGATTAAAGAAATACATATAAAATTCTCCTTTTTGACACCACTTTTTTGTGTCTAGTTTATTAGTAGCCCCCCCGGTACCTCGAAGTTGCTCCAAAATTTTATATATATAGCTAGGAGGGTAGGCTGTAACAAAACAAAAAATATTCTCTATATAGAAATTATTTTTTTAAATCAAAAAATTATATAATATAGAGTGTCTGTTATTACTTCCTTATATTGTTATGATTCTGCACTTTTGTGCAGATAAGTGCATTAAAGTGCACAATAGTGCATGATTATTTAGTAAAGCTAGTTTTATAAGATGTTTTGATTAATTTTTTATAAGAAAAAACAACAACAAATTTTCTTTTATTTTTTGATTATTTTCTTGTTGTAGTATTTATATACTATTTAACTACTATTAAGAGAAATCTCTATGAACTGATTTTATTAACTTTAAAAGCCTATCAATCCTCATTGATTTATAGGATTAATATTCATTACCTTATATTAATTTACCTCGTTAAACTATAGTATATCCCTCACTAAGCTATAGTTTTTACCTCATTACTTTATAGTAAAAAGTATTTTGCGAAAATTTACCTCACTAAACTATAGCATAATTTTTATAAAGTTAAAATCTCCTCACTAAACTATAGTTTTTATTTGACTTTTATTGTCTATAAGGGTATTATTAGTAATGAAAAGATTCTTTTGGTATTGAAAATTGCATAAAGCTATAAGTTGAAGAGGAAAAAACTATAAGATAGTGAGGATTAAATGAAAGAATTCGATATAGATGTTGGATTTGAAAGAAATATAAATTTTAAAAAAACAAGAAAAGAAGAATATCTTAATATAGATGAGACTTTAGCAGAGCTAGAAAGAAGCTCTAGTATTATTAGACTCGAGATGAATTCAATAGAATTACCTTTATTTTCAAAAGATTCAAGAAGAGTGAAAGATCAAATAAAGGTTTATCATTTTAAGACTGATGGTAGTTCTTACCTAGAAATAGAAGCTCCTGCAGGATACTCTATTCCAGGAGAATTTGAGGAAAGAGTTTTTATAGCATTAACTAAAATTATGAAAAAACATAATTATAGTAGAAAATTTGTAGTAAGTGCTAATGAAATTTTGGAAAATTTGAATGTAACTAATCCTATATATTTTAAAAAATTAAAAACAGCAATGGAATTACTTGCAAAAACAAATTATACTTTTATGAATTCGTTGTATAGTAATGAGGCAAATAGTTTAATTAATAAAAAAGTACATGCAAGTATTATGGATATAACAATTTTTACAAGAAAAGACAAAGAGGCTAAAAATATAGAGCAATTCGATGATGGACGAATAAAAGAAGTTTATCAAATAAGTTTTTCTGATTATTTTTATAACAATATTGTTCAAAAAGGTTATTTGGCGTTTGATAGTGAAAAATTACTTTCTATAGACAATAGTATAGCAAGATCTGTATGGACTATGATTGAAAAATGGAGAGGCTATGATCTTTATTTGAGAAGACCTATATTTTTTATCGTAAGAAGGATTCCTTTAAAGTGGGATAAAAAAAATGTTGCTAGAACTGTTAAAACTATTGAAAAAGCTTTGTATGAGTTAAAAGAATTCAGTTTAATAGAGGATTTTGCTATTATTAAAGAAAGAAAATGGGAATTAGCTGAAGTTGAAGTGCGTTTTACAGAGACACATAATAAAGTAAAAAGAGATACTTTCTATTCAGAAAAAAATGAATTTAAAATAGATATGTTTGTAACATCAACTGAAGAAAAAATAAAAGAAATAGAAATAATAGAAACTAATACAGATTCAATACTAAATATGTTTCCAGATAGAGTTCTTGCAATGAAAACCTTTGAAAATTTTATAAAAAGATCAATAGAAAACTATGGTTTTGATTATGTAAAATATACTGCAGAGTATATAATATCAAAAAACCCTAAAAATTATAAAAGTTACTTATCAAAAGCTCTTGAAGAAAACTGGGCTGATGAATATATAGCAAGAAAACAATTAAAAGAACAGAAATCAATAGAAAAACCAATAGAAATTATAGAAGAAGCTGAAATATTGAATAAGTATTCATATAAAGATTTTGAATCTTACTCAGAAGATTTGCAAGAAGAAATTACTAGCAAAGTTTATACAGGATTTTTAAATGAAGCTCAGGCACAAGATAATAAAATTATGAGAAGTATATTTGAAAAATCAAAAAAATCTTTAATAACCAAATATATAAATGAAAATGAAGTTATAGAAGAAACACAGTTTAAGACAGAAATAAAGGAAGAATATGTGACTGTCACAAAATTTTTACTAGAAGTCTCAAAATTAATGAAAGAAAACAATATAGATTTTGATTTAGAAAATGTAGCAACAATATTTAAAATATTTGGTGAGTTTGAGGACGAAACTTTAAAAATATCATATGATGTAGAAACTAAAATTGGAAAAATTCAAATATTATAAGGGGATAAAATATGAGGATTATAAGTTTTTTAAATTTTAAAGGTGGAGTAGGAAAAACTACTTCGACTCATAGTATAGCAGCAGCATTAGGAGAACTAAAAAAAAAGGTACTTGTCATGGATTTGGACCCACAAGGTTCATTAACATTTTTTTCAAATGATAAACAATTAGCAGGAACAACTAAAGATGTATTATTTCATGAAAAAAGTATAGATGAATGTATAATGAAAGGGAAAGCATTTGATTACATAGGAAGTACTTTAAAGTTATCAATGTCTGAAATGGTTTTAAATAGTTCATACAATAAAGAACATAAATTGAGATTAGCATTAGAAAATTCAAAAGTGAATGATAATTATGATTTTGTTTTGATAGATTGTCCACCAAGTCTTTCAATTTTCTCACTAAATGCTTTAACTGCATCAAACGAAATAATAATACCATGTGAATGCGAAGTTGCTTCAATTGAAGGATTAGAGATGTTAATGGAAGCATTACAAGAACCAATAAAGGGACTTAATCCCAGATTAAAAATAAGAGGTATATTACCTACTAAATTAGATGCAAGGAAAAATTTATCTAAAGACTCATACGAAGCATTAAAAGTGAATTATGATAATATATTGAGCCCAATAAGAGTTAATTCAAAATTAGGAGAATTAGGTCTTGAAAAGAAAACAATTTTTGAAATTGATAAAAATAGTAATGGTGCTAAAGATTATTTGAAAGTTGCAAAGGAGATTGTAAATGGTTAAAGAGCCTAGAGTTAATAAAGTACTGGCAAGAAAAAGAATTGATACAACAGAAGAAGTCATTGAAACTATGGCAACAATAACAAATCAAGATATAAGGTTAAGTCATATTAATTTTGATTATTCTGTTTTAGGTATAGATGATATAGAAAAAATCAAACTTATAGAAATTGAAAAGGAAGTGAAATTTCAAGAAAAACAACTTGGTAGAGTTGCTTTTGATATAGGAAGGGCGTTAAATGATGCTAGAGAAATATTTATAAAATCGCATAGCGAAAGTTTCATGGAATGGTATGAAGCTTTGGGATTAAGCAAAGACCAAGTTAGTAATTTTATAAATAGATATAAACTTTCTGTAGATTATCCAGAAAACAAAGAGGTAATTCTTGGATTAACGGATAAAGCAATTAAGGAAAGTATGAATAAAAAAACATCTCCTACACTACTTGAAAAAATATTAAAGGGTCAAATAACCTCTGCAGCACAAATCAAAAAAGAAAGAGAAAATATTTCGAACCAGTTCGAAATATTTTCTGAAGAAATAGAAGAGGCCGAAATTGTTGAAGGAATGATTCCTTATGGCGATTTTGAAAAAATCTTTACGGATATAAATCTTATATTTGTAGAATTAGAAGATCTTTTACTTAGAAATGGTGGAACGGAAAAGCAATATAAAATAGCTAAAGAAATTTTAGAAATGGCAAAGAAACTAAAGTAGTCTGAAAAGACTGCTTTTTTATTGGTGTGCCCAGCATGAATAATAACTAGGTGGTGCAAGTCCACTATAGGCTTTGCAATGGGAACTATTAGCTAAAGACAAGGGTGTCTGTGGTGAAGCAGAATCCGAAGGAAGTCGGAGGCAAAGTCTTGGTCTGATGAACAAGAACTACATATAAGGCTGTATTAACTGGATGAGTTTGCCAAACAAAACAAAGTCCAACATTGCACAAGGGTAATGCAGTAAATGTAGCAGATATATGAGATGAAAGTGATTATTCTTACCTGGGGATACCTGTTGGATAAATTGTGGGTAGAATGGAATGTAGTTTCCCGAAACAATAACCCTAATAGTGATATTGGACTGAATCAAACAGGAGTCAGCAGAGGTCATAGTACTGGGAAACTAGGAAGGACTGAACAATAGGAGGTTTTCAAAACTTATGAATGCGTTTAAGTGTGATAAAGGCAGACAACTTCAAATAGAAGAATGTGTCTTTGAAAGTATGGTGGAATCAAAGGATAAAAGAGCAGAGCTTAATACTAAAACTACTTTCAGAGCAGAAGAAAATGGTATAGGATTCGAACAATGAGTTAAATCTTTACACTAATTCTATTGAACTGCCGTATACGGAACCGTACGTACGGTGGTGTGAGAGGTCGGTAGATAAAATAATTATCTACCTCCTACGCGATTAAAATTAATGAGTTTCTTTAAGGTATTGAAGATTTCCATACCAATAAGATGCCGTAGTTCCTCCATCGATTAAATAATCGCTACCTGTCATAAATCTACCTCTATGACTCATAAGAAATTCTGCTAATTATCCAACTTCATCTGGAGTTCCAGCTCTTCTAGCAGGACAAAGATCTAGCATTTTACGGTATCCTTCACCACGGGGACCATTTAATTCATCATTTGCAAGAGGAGTAATGATAATTCCAGGGCTAATAGAGTTTATTGTAGCGTTTCTTTCTCCCCATTTTGTAGCTTCATACATTACTCTTAAATTATTACAACGTTTAGAATATTGATATGCTTTAAGTGTGTTTGTTATGTTTTTTAGAAAATCAAGATTTAATAGCTCTTCTGTAGGAAGTGTTGCAAGTTTTTCACTTTCTTCTTCTGAAATATTTCCTAGACGATGTCCTGACTGCGATGAGATTGTTATTCCAGAACCACCTATTTTTATTACTTTTCCAAATTCTTCAAGAAGTACAGCTGTTCCATATAAATCTACTTGAAGAATATGTTCAATGGAAGCTTGGGAAGGTGATAATCCTGCGGAGTTTATAAAATTAGAAATTTCTCCTTTGGATTTTGCATGTTCTATTAATTCTAATATAGATTCTCTTGAGGAAATATCAACAATAATTGTACTAGTTTTAAATCCTGCATTCTCTAATGTTTTAGCAGCAATTTGTGCATTATCTAAATTTATATCTGCGAGAACAATATGCTTTCCTGAACCTACCCTTCTAGCTATAGCCTGACCTATTGAACCTGAACCTACAAGAACAACAACATCTTTTTCTATGTACTTCATTATTGTTTCCTACCTTTCTCGGATAAATCTTATGATATATTTATAATAGTATCTTGAGTTAACTCCAGGTCAACAAAAATAATTTTATTTTTTATTTAAAGCATCCTTAGCAGCCTCTATAATTCCATTAGATGAAAAAGTTGCTCCTGCAACATAATCTATTTCGGTATTTTGATTTTCCAAAATACGTTCTATTGTTTTTCTCTTTGCCCTATCAAACCATTTACCATCATCATTATTGCTTAAAATTTCAATACCTATAATCTTATCATCTTCTAAAGTAACTTCTACTTGAATTGGACCTTTAAATCCTTGTCCAGTGCCTTCTAGTTTTAGAATATTATTTGTAGACTTGTTTTGAGCTTCTTTATTAGAAATTGGTATTTCTTTTTTTGAATCTATTTTTACTGGTTTATCTACAACTTTTTCTTTATCACTTTCATTTTTTAGATTGGTTTCTATAGGTTCTATGTTTGTTATATCTTCAGACGTTTTCTCTAGAGATTCAATTTTTTCTTCTTTTGTGATACTTTTTATCAAATTATCTTTATTACTTTGTGAGTTTGTAGAAGACTCTGTAGATACTATTTCAATTTTTTTTTATCGTAATAAATTTTACTAAAAGAGTCTATCGCTTCATAGAAATAAGTTCTATTTGTAAAAAGAAGTAAAGCAAGTGCTATAGATTTTATGTAGTTATAATTTTTATTTTGTGAATAAAGTCTTCCATAAGATAAAGTATTTTTAACAGGACACTGTGATATGCAACTAAAACAGTTATTACACTTTAAATTAGAAACACTTCTATTTTCAGATACCTTAATATTTACAGGACAAGCTTTATCACATCTTTTACAATTTATACAATTATTTTCATCTCTTTTTATCGAGAATATCTTGAAAATACTGAGAAAACTATGTTTAGCTCCCTCTATACATAAATATTTGCAAAAAAATCTGCTATTAAAAAGTGAAAATACAGAAAACAAAAGAAGTATCACTAGATTAACAGCAGAGATATTTTTTGTTTTCAGCAAAATAGTTAAATTACTTTTGGGATCAAAACTTAATAAACTAAATAAAATATCAAAACTGAAAAATAATGTAATTCCCAAAATAATATATCGAGAATACTTAAAATATTTTTTGAATTTGTTTTCAGCTAATTTGTTATTGATTTTCAATTTTTTTCCTAAGGAATCCATCAAGTCTTGAATAAATCCAAAAGGGCAAACCCAACCACAATAAAATGCGCCACCTACAATAGATAAGAGCAATAAGATTCCAGTGGTTAATTTGGAATCTATCAAGAATGATAAACTTGTAGCTAATAAAAAAAGAAATTGTAATACGAATCTAATAATTTTAATGTTTTTCATAGTTTTCCCTTTCAAAGATAATTAGTATAAGAATACTCTATGGAGTGAACTCTAAGTCAAGAAAAAAATTAGAGTTTTTAAAATATTTTTAAAAACTACTTGCTCTGGAGTTAACTCCATGTGGTAAGGTTAGTTTATAAAATAAAATTTAAGGAGAGAAATATGAAATTAGAAAATGTAGAAACTTTATTTCCAAAGGGAGACAAATTACCTGAACAATTTAGTAAATACTTTAGCGGAGAAACATTTTTGAACATGCTTATCCCTTTTCAAAGCGAGTTTAACTGTCCAATAGGAAATGTAACTTTTGCACCGGGAAGCATAAACAACTGGCATATGCATGCAGGAGGACAAATACTTTTGGTAACAAACGGAAGAGGATATTACCAAGAAGAAGGTAAAGAAGCTAGAGAGCTTTTCCCTGGAGATGTTGTTATGATTCCAGCAAATGTAGGGCATTGGCATGGAGCAGCAAAAGATAGTTGGTTTACTCATCTTGCAGTAGAAGTAAATATAACAGCAGGACCTGCTACATGGTTTGAACCTGTGAACAAAGAAGATTATGATAAATTAAAATAAATTGGGGGTATCTAAATAGTATGAAAAAAACTTTATATCTAATGAGACATGGGCAAACACTATTTAATCTGAGAAAAAAAATTCAAGGCTGGTGTGATTCTCCTTTAACTGAGTTGGGAATTGCACAAGCACAAATTGCAGGAGAATATTTTAAGAATAACAATGTTATTTTTGATTTTGCTTATTCGTCGACTTCCGAAAGAGCTTCCGATACCTTAGAACAAATTACTAATATGCCTTATATTAGATTAAAAGGCTTAAAAGAATGGAATTTCGGAAAATTTGAAGGAGAAAGCGAAGATTTAAATCCGCCTTTGCCTTACGGAGATTTTTTTAAAGTATATGGGGGAGAAGGGGAAATGGAGATGCGTGAACGTATTTCTAAAGCATTGGAAGAAGTTATGTCAAAAGATAATCATAATACTGTTTTGGCTGTTTCTCATGGTGCCGCTTGTAGAGGATTCATGAGATATTGGGCACATAAATCAAGTGTAGAGCATAAAAGTAAAATTGGTAACTGCTGTATTTTTAAGTATGAATATGAAAATGAAGAGTTTACTTTACTGGAGGTAATTAATCATAATTTTGATAATATCGTGAAATAAGAAAGGAAAATTTTTTAATGTTTAATTTAAGCATAGATTTGACAAAAGATAAAATATTAAAATCACTAATTTTATTTGCTATTCCTATATTTATTTCAAATATTTTTCAGCAATTATACAATACGGCAGATACCATGATTATTGGAAATGTTCTTGGAGATAGCTCTCTTGCTGCCATAGGAGCTTGTACTGCTGTTTATGATTTGCTTGTGGGATTTGCCTTGGGAGTAGGAAATGGACTGAGCATTGTGGTTGCCAGAAGTTATGGTTCCAAAGATGAAGTTTTGTTAAAACGTTCTGTTGCTGTAGCCATTGTCATAGGAATATTTCTTACCCTATCAATTATGATTATTTCACAACTGGGATTATATCCCTTATTACAGTTATTGGACACGCCGTCTAATATTATTAATGAGTCTTATTCATATATTTCCACAATTACTTTATTCGTAAGCGTAATGTTTGCCTACAATTTATGTGCAGGGCTATTAAGAGCTATAGGAAATAGTTTTATACCCTTAGTATTCTTGATAATTTCATCTGTTGTTAATATTATTTTAGCTTTATTATTTGTAATTTATTTCAAAATGGGAGTTAGAGGAGCAGCAGTTGCAACGGTCATTGCTCAAAGCATTTCAGCAATACTGTGTATAATTTACATTTATAAAAAAACTCCAATATTAATTCCTAAAAAAGAGCATTTCAAATTTGATAAAGAATTATACTTGGAGCTTTTAGGACAAGGTTTTTCTATGGGAATGATGATGGCAATAGTATCATCAGGTACTGTTATTCTTCAAAAATCAGTTAACGGTTTTGGTTATCTTACTATTGCAGGACATACTACTGCTAGAAAAATCAATGCTTTTTGTGTTATGCCATGCGCAACTGTTTCAGCTTCACTATCTACCTTTGTTTCACAAAATAAAGGCGCTGATAATCGCGAACGTATAATTGAAGGAGTAAAAACAGGTTTTAAAATTGTTATAGTTTGGGGAATTATTGCCACGGTTTTAATGATGTTGTTTGCTAGACCTCTTATTGCACTGTTATCAGGCTCAAGTGACCCGACTATTTTAAATAACGGTTCCAACTATTTAAAAATAAACTCACCATTTTATGGAATATTAGGGATTTTACTGATATTAAGAAATTCCCTGCAAGGATTGGGGAAAAAAATAATTCCGTTGGTATCCAGTGTTATTGAGTTTACCGTAAAAGTCTTATTTGCTTGGTTATGTATTCCGTATTTAGGATATTTCGGGGTAATTATTTGTGAACCAGTAATTTGGTGCTTAATGTGTGCTCAGCTAATGTATTCATTTTTTAATAATCCATATATAAAAAAAATCAATGTTATTAATACTTAAAAATAAAAAGGAGTTGAAATAAAGAAATGAAAAAATTAGGATTTGGATGTATGCGTTTACCTATAAAAGATACTGATTATGCTAATGTTGACTTAGAATTGGTCAATAAAATGGTAGATGATTTTTTAGAAAAAGGATTTACATATTTTGATACAGCATATATGTATCATAATTACAAAAGTGAAATTGCTGTGAGAGAGGCTCTAGTAAAACGTCATAAAAGAGATTCTTTTACTTTGGCGACAAAATTACCATCAATGTTTTTGAAAGAAGAAGGAGATCAAGAAAGAATTTTTTCAGAACAGCTTGAAAAATGCGGTGTCGATTATTTTGATTATTATTTGCTTCATAATCTTAATGTAGCTCATTATAAAATAGTTGAAAAATTTAATAGTTTTGGATTTATACAAAAGCAAAAAAATGATGGAAAAATAAGAAATATAGGGTTTTCTTTCCATGATAAAGCTGATTTATTAGATGAAATACTAACAGCTCATCCTGAAGTTGATTTTGTTCAGTTACAAATTAACTACATTGACTGGGATAACGAAAGTATTCAATCTAGAAAATGTTATGAAGTTGCAAGAAAACATAACAAGCAAATTATTGTGATGGAACCAATAAAAGGTGGAACTCTTGCTAAACTTCCAGAAAAGGCTGAAAAACTATTTAAAGAATATAACCCTGATTTATCAATAGCTTCTTGGGCAGTTAGATATGCAGCAAGTTTGGAAGGGGTTATAACAGTACTTAGTGGTATGTCTAACTTTGAACAATTGCTGGACAATACTGGTTATATGGAAAATTTTAAAGCTTTAGATAATAACGAAAAACTAATTATAGATAAAGCTGTTGAAATTATAAACGAAAGTATCGCTATTCCGTGTACTGCTTGTTTATATTGTGTAGAGGGCTGTCCAAAAGATATTCCTATTCCAAATTATTTTGCCCTTTATAATGCTGAAAAGCAAGCTGTAAATCAAGGGTTTTCAATACAAAAAGTATATTATGGAAACTACATAAAAGAGCATGGAAAAGCTTCTGACTGTATATTATGTGGGAAATGTGAAAAAGCCTGTCCACAACATATAGAAATTATTAATGGATTAAAAGATGTAGCCATAGCATTTGAATAGCTAGAATAATCTAATTGAAATTTATTCTGAGTAGCATTGATATGTGAGAATCTTAGGAGGAAACGATGTTTAATTTTGATTTTCATAATCCAATATACATTAATGTGCAAATGTATTTTAATAATTTAAAAATCCGTGTACTATTTATCATGTTTATTTTTATAGGAGAATCTATGGCCAATCAAAAAATTGAAAACTATATGCCAAAAACAAAAGAATATTTTAATACAGAAACTACCTCGGTAATGAAAGTTGGATTTAAGGAAAATATGAAAGTTCTAAAAGAAGTCTTTTTTAACTCCCACTTAAGAAAACCAAAAGGAATATTACCAGAAACTAAACCAAACTTTGATTTTCTTATTTCAAAGTCAAACAAGCTAAAATTTATTTGGTTTGGACATTCTACACTTCTTTTAAACACAGACAATCAAAATATATTAATAGATCCTGTTTTTTCAGAAAATGCTGCACCTTTTAGTTTTATGGTGAAGCGTTTTCAGTCTCCCGTAACAAGTCTGGAGGCTTTGCCCAAAATAAACACTATTGTAATTTCTCATAATCATTACGACCATCTAGATAAAAAAACAATAAAATTTTTTAAAGATAAAGAAACTAAATTCATAGTTCCTTTAGGAGTAAAAAATATTCTTATAAAATGGGGAATAGATGAAGGTAAAGTAACTGAACTTGATTGGTATCAGTCTACTAAACAAGGGAAAATTAAATTTACGGCAACTCCTGCTAAACACTTTTCAGGGAGAGGGCTATTTGATAGAAATAAGACTCTATGGGCTTCATGGGTAATTGAAGGAAGTACCGAAAAAATATTTTTTAGCGGGGATTCTGGATATGGAAAACATTTTAAAGATATTGGAGAATCCTTTAATGGTTTTGATATTGCTTTTATAGAGAATGGTCAATACAACGAGAAATGGGCAGACATTCATATGATGCCTAATGAAACTATTCAGGCAGCTATTGATTTGAAAGCTAAGGTTTTTGTTCCAATACATTGGGGAATGTTTGATTTATCTTTGCATAAATGGTACGAGCCTATTGAAAGTTCTTATAGCATAGCACAAGAAAAAGGGATACCAATAATAGCTCCTAAATTGGGTGAAATATTAACAAATGAAGTACAAAATAAATCTGATTTATGGTGGAGAGCAAGCATAGAAAAGGAAGAAAACACTTTAAAAGTATCAGCTGTAGTAGAGTAAATAATTTCAAAAAGGAGGAACAAAAATGGAATATGTAAAACTTGGTAATACGGGAATGGACGTATCAAAAATATGTTTAGGTTGTATGAGTTTTGGAGACCCGAAAAATTGGGTACATTCTTGGGTTTTGGAAGAAGAAGAAAGCAGAGTTATTATTAAAAAAGCTCTTGATTTGGGAATAAACTTCTTTGATACAGCTAATGTATATTCAATAGGTAGAAGTGAAGAAATATTAGGAAAAGCCTTAAAAGATTTTGGGAAAAGAGATGAACTTGTCATTGCATCAAAAATTCATGGCAAAATGTTTGATGGCCCTAATGGACAAGGACTATCAAGAAAAGCTATTATAAGTGAAATTGATAAAAGTTTAAAAAGATTGGGAACTGATTATTTAGATTTATATATAGCTCACAGATGGGACTATGACACGCCTATAGAAGAAACTATGGAAGCATTTCATGATATAGTAAAGGCTGGAAAAGTTAGATATATTGGGGCATCTGCAATGCATACTTGGCAATTTCAAAAAGCCATCTACACAGCAGAAAGAAATGGTTGGACAAAATTCATATCAATGCAAAATCATTTAAATCTTATATATCGTGAAGAAGAAAGAGAAATGCTTCCTTTTTGTAAAGAGAATAAAATTGCTATAACACCCTATAGCCCTTTAGCTTCAGGAAGGCTATTGCGTGATTTTTCTGAAACAACAAAAAGATTAGAGACTGATACCATTGCAAAATATAAATATGATTCAACCGCAGAAAGTGATAGAGTTATTATTAATCGTGTTGCAGAAATTGCTAATAAATATGGAGTTCCTCGTATAAACGTTGCTTTAGCTTGGCTTTTTGACAAGAATGCAATTCCCGTTATAGGTGCAACTAAAATCTCTCAAATTGAAGATGCCGTTGGAGCTTTATCATTCAAATTAAGTTCTGAAGATATACTATACTTGGAAGAAGCTTATGTTCCACATAAAATTGTTGGGTTCAAATAAAATTTTTAAAGATTTTTTACAAAGGTTTTATTTTTTATTTAAATAATAGTAACTCAGGCATATAAGATTAAATATAAATATAGTAAAATCAACGTCTCTCTTGTTGGAAGTTTAGCTTTTCTAAGAGCTTACACATAAGATGAACTAAGAAATAAATTTCAACAATAATAATTTACTTGAAAGGAAACAGTTTAAATGGAATTGGTTTTGGTTAATAAAAGTTTTGAAAATTTTTCGTGTATAGGAGGAGATTGCGAAGAATCTTGCTGTAAAGGTTGGAATATAAATATAGACGAGAGTACTTACAATATTTATATGACAGCTTCTGAAGATAAGGTTATGAATTTTAGAGAGAACTTGATTGTCCTTCCAGACAATGAAAGAACACAGTATAGGTATGCTGTTATTAGGAATTGTAAAGGTGTTTGTGTATTCTTGGCAGAAGATGGATTTTGTAAAATACACTCCAGATATGGAAGTCAAGCTTTATCAAATATATGTAACACATTCCCTAGAATGGTAAACTCCTTTAACGGAGCCTTTGAATTAAGTTGGGATACATCTTGTCCTGAAGTTGTTAGATTCTTAATGAAAAGCGATAATAATAATTTTGAATTACTGGATGCTTCGAAATTTCTAAGTGGTGTGTTTTCTTTAGCTTATATATACAGCAAAGAACAGTATGTAAATGAATGGCAATATTTCCTAAAAGAAATTAGAGAAAAAATACAGGAAGTTTACTCAGAGACAGGTTTTTCTATTGAAGAAAGACTTTTTATAATTGGTACGATGCTCTATAATATTCAGGCTTTAGTAGATGATAGTAAAGTTTATTTGATTTTGGATTACTTAAATGAAATGGACTTTATTACAATTAAATCTGAGTTTCATAAAATTAAAATGGATACAGAAAAGAACTTTAATTTTCTTTATGAAATTTTTTCAAGTTGTGATGATGAGAGTTTATACAGAAAACAATTTATAGAAATGATAAATAGTAAGGACTTAGAAAGTAAAAACAATGTTATTTTAGATTTTTTAAAAACATTAAAAATGGTTGAAAAAGAATTTAGCTTTTTTATAGAAAATTATATCTCCAATTTGATGATGACAAAGATGTTTCCTTTTACTGTCGATAACAATATTTTTCAAGAGTTTTCGAAGGTAGTAATTGATTATTCCTTATTAAAGTTTCATTTAGCCTTTTATTTCTGCGATGAAAGTGAAAATGTAAGAGGAGATTTAGTTAAAATAGTTGTAAATTATTCAAAGTCTATTGGTCATAATAAGAATTTTTTGGAAGAAATATATAATAAAAAAAGTCACTTTCTTAAATACGAAAATATAATGAGTTTAATAAAATAGGGCTATCTAGCCCTATTTTAATTCTTTCTCTTTAACTAGAAGTCTTTCTTCATATCTTGAAATCTTGTAATCCAATTTTTCAAGAGTTTTTTTCAGCTCTTCTATTTTTCCTGAAAGTATCCCCCGTTGTTCAAGAAGAATTTCTTTTCTTGCTGGGATAGTTTCATCGCCTTTTTGAAATAAAGAAACATAATCAATAAGAATCTCCACAGGAAGGCCTGCTTCTCTCATACATTTTGCAAATTCTACCCATCTACAATCTTCATCAGTATAATTTCTAATTCCTCCTTTACTTCTGTTGACAGAAGGTAGAAGGCCTATTCTTTCATAATATCTTAGTGTATCAGGAGTCAAATTATATATTTTACTTACTTCTGTGATTGTCATTTAATCACCTCCTATATAAAAATTATATTACTTAGAGTTAACTCTATGTCAATAAAATTTATGAAATACTTTGAACTAATCTGCTAGAACTATCTTTCAATTTTAGCCGTATTACTAAAGCTGTAGATACTGTAAATGCTCCAACTATAGTAATTGATAATACTGAAAAATTACTGATGGCAAGTCCTCCTATTCCTGCTCCTGTAGCAAAGCCCATTTGTACAAAAGAACTATTTAAGCTTAACATTATTCCAGAAGCTTCTGGTGCTAAAGTGACCAAATTATAGTTTTGAGTTGGACCAAAAGTCCAAGCAGACATTTCATATATGATTAAAAAGATAAGTGTAGGAACCCTAACTCCACCTACCAATGATAGTATTAATAACGCCAATATTTGAATAAACATACTACTCAAAAGAGTTCTTCTAGCCCCAAATCTATCAGCTAATTTTCCACCAGTTTTTGCTCCTATTAGACTAGCTATTCCCAAAGTTAGTAAAATTGAACTTACTTGGTTTTCATTAATAGATAAGGCTATTTTACTATAAGGTGTTATATAAGTATTAATTAATGAATAAGCTATAAATACAAGGAACGTAATTAATAAAGTAAGAAGTATTGTAGGTTTCTTTAAATATGATAATTGTTCTACTAGAGGAACTGGTTTATCTACTTCAGTTGATGGTATTACTTTTATTAGGACTATTATTGCAATAAAACAAAGAATTCCTAATATTCCAAAAATCATTTTCCAATTATAAAATGAAGATAACATACGCCCAATAGGAACACCTAATATAAGGGCAGCACTAACTCCCATTGCTACATTAGACATAGCTCTTGCACGAAATTCTGTAGAAGCTAACTTTGCAGCAGTTCCATAGGCACTTACTGTAAAAACACCTGTTCCTATTCCCAGTATAATTCTAGCGAATAAAATTGAACTAAAGCTCTTAGATGTTGCTATAATAAGTATACCTACAAGTATAATTGATAATGCCATTATCAGTTGTTTACGTTTATCAAGCTTTGCTGTTAACATAATAATTATAGGTGTTCCAATTGCATTTGCAAGAGCAAAGACTGTAATTAATTGACCCGCTGTAGCAACTGAAATTCCTAAATCCATTGCTATTTTATCCAAAAGCCCTACTATTATAAACTGTGATGTCCCTACTATAAAACTAATTAAAGTAAGAACATATATTTTCCAAGAAATCTTCATTCTTTTTCTCCTTCATTAAATTTTTTTAATTTTTCCTCTCTTACAAGAATCCTTTCTTCATAGCCATCAACTTTTAATTTTAATCTCTCATAAGTTTCTTGTATTTCCTTCATCCTGTTTTCCACTATTCGAAGTTGTTCAATAAGCAGCTCTTTTCTAGCTCCTACAGTAGAAATTCCTTCTTGAAATAAGCTTACATATTCTACTAAAGTTTCAATTGAAATCCCCGCAGAACGGAGTTGTTTGATAAAATATACCCAGTTGCAATCCTCTTCAGTAAAATTTCTAATTCCATTAGAGTTTCTCTTAATTGGAGGAATTAATTTAATTCTTTCATAATATCTAATTGTATCTGTTGTTATTCCAAATCTTTGACTTATCTCTGTTATAGTCATAAAATCACCTCTATATTTAATGTAAGGTCACTCTATCACTTGAAGTGAACTCCAAGTCAATAGTTTTTTTATAAATAAAAAAACTCTCCAAAAATTTATTAGAGAGTTCTTTGGAAAAATATTTAATTTTCATTTCTATTTTCAGATGGTAAACCAAATTTATCCCAAGTTTTTGGATTAGTAGAATCAGGTATACGTTTATTTAACACGTCTAGGTACCATTCTTCTTTTTTTTTCATAAATTCATATCTTTCATTCAATTCTTTCATTTGTTTTTCAAGTTCTTTTTTCTGTTCAATAATAATTTTAAATCTTTCTTCTATGGTAGAATCCCCCTGTAAGCATAAATCAACATAGTCTTTAAGAGCTTTTACAGACATTCCTGAACCTCTTAGACACTTTAAACTAAGTAACCAATTTTTAGAGTCTTCATCAAATATTCTATTTCCATTTTTATCCCTTTGCAATGAAGGGACTAAATTTAAATCTGTATAATATCTTATGGTATGTTTGCTCATATCAAGTAATTTTGAAATTTCATCAATTGTATACATTTTTTACTCCTTTTAAAAATTTCTATTGACTTCGAGTTACACGAATGTGCTATTATTGTAGCATAAAAGATTAAAAAGAATAAAGTTATTTGAAAATTATGAAGTAAATTTTATTAGATATTTTAAAATAATATAGAATATGGGTTTTTAGCTATTTTCCCACAAAGTTTAATTGTATCATCTCTCTTTTAACAATAAACATAAATTTTATAAATCAAAAAAATAGCAATAATTGAAAAAATTAAAGAAAGGATGTAATTATGTCTAACCAGATAGAAGAATATATAAATGAGCTTTCTAAAATAATTGATAATCATATAAAAAAAGATGGAAGTTTTACAACAGAAGTTCCATCATTATTTTTTAACAGAGTATTTTCTAATATTGGTCCGCAATATGCAACATATAGAACATCTTTTTGTTTTACGGTTCAAGGAGAAAAAGAAATTGTCTTTGGTCAAGAAACCCTAAGATATGGTGTTGGAGATTATCTAATTACTTCGATAGATGTGCCTGTTATGGCAAAGGTTATAAAAGGACCCTATGTTTCAATAAAATTAGAGTTTACTACTGATGAAATACTTAAAATTTTAGATAAAGTAAAAAAGAATATTACTATAAAAAAAGAAGTCTCAAAAACATCATATATAAGTAAAATTGATTTAGATTTACTAAATGCTTTAGTTAGACTAGTACGATTAGTAGATACTCCAGAAGATGTTTCTACCTTAGCTCCATTGTTTAAAGAAGAAATTCTTTATAGACTTCTAAAGAGTGAATTTGGCTCAACTTTAGAGCAAATTACAGTGAAAGGAAGTAAATCTTACTTAGTTAGAGATGTTATTAGAAAAATTATGGAAAACTTTAATCAGCCTATAAAAGTCGAAGAATTAGCTGAAATAGCAAATATGAGCCCTGCTTCACTTCATAGATATTTTAAAGATGTAACTACAATGAGTCCAATTCAATTTCAGAAACAAGTAAGACTGCAAGAAGCAAGAAGATTGCTTTTATCAGAACCAACAGATGCAACAGATGTAGCATTCAGAGTTGGATATGAGAGCCCTTCACAGTTTAGTAGAGAATATTCTAGATTATTTGGATTCCCGCCTATTGAAGATATAAAGAACTTGAAAAATGGAGCTTTGAATAATAAATTTAGGCTATGTTCCATTTGACTGTGGGATTTATTAAAAAATTCAAGAATACTGATATACCTTAGTTGTATAATACTAATGAGAGGTGATAAAAATGAGGCCTATCATTAATGAAATT
>JAGNSM010000117.1:3715-6212 GCA_017988045.1 Fusobacteriaceae bacterium | reverse complement strand
GCTTCTGCTAATTCTTCTTCTGTTAATTCCACTCCAATTTCTTTTACTGTTGTAGCAAAAGCATGCTTTCCAGATAATTTTCCTAAAACTAAATTTGATTCCTGAATAACTCCTACAGATTCTGGAGTAATTATTTCATAAGTTGATTTCTCTTTTAAAACTCCATCTTGATGTATTCCAGATTCATGAGCAAAAGCATTGGCTCCTACTATAGCTTTATTAGGTTGTACATCAATTCCACTTAATGAACTTACTAATTTTGAAGTACTATAGATATTTTCAGTAATAATTCTTGTGTCTATTCCAAAGCTAGATTTTCTAGTTTTAATCGCCATAACTACTTCTTCTAAAGCTGCATTTCCAGCTCTTTCTCCCAATCCATTAATTGCACATTCTACTTGAGTAGCTCCGCCTTTTATTCCTGCAATTGAATTTGCTACAGCTAAACCTAAATCATTATGGCAATGAACTGATATATCTACATTTTCTATTCCCGGTGTATTGTCTTTTATATATTTAATAAAAATTTGGTACTCATCTGGTAAAGCGTATCCAACTGTATCTGGAATATTTAAAGTTGTTGCTCCAGCTTTAATTACTTCCGTAAATATCTCTACTAAAAAATCTTTATCACTTCTGTACGCATCTTCAGCAGAAAACTCTATATCATCACATAAAGATTTTGCATAAGTTACCATTTCAATAGCTTTAGCCTTAACTTCTTCTTTAGTCATTTTTAATTTATGTTTCATATGAATTTCAGAAGTTGCAATAAACGTATGAATTCTAGGTTTTACTGCATGTTTGACAGCTTCCCAACATCTATCTATATCATTTTTATTAGCTCTACAAAGACCAGCAATTACTGAATTTTTGATTTCTTTTGCAATAGCTTTTACAGCTTCAAAATCTCCATTTGATGCAGCTGGAAATCCAGCTTCAATAATATCTACACCTAAGCTTTCTAATTTTTTAGCTATCATTAATTTTTCTTTTACATTTAAATTTACCCCTGGAGTTTGTTCTCCATCTCTTAATGTTGTATCAAATATTTTTATATGATTTGTCATAATTATACTTCTCCTTTTAATTTGAATTATTTAACCTCTTGAAATATATTAATTATTATATACTTCTACAGAGTTCGTATAATTGGAATTTGTCCCAAACTTCAGAACATGAATTAAATTCATGTAAAGAATTTTTTAATTTTAATTTAACCATGTTCCCCCTCCTCATTTAATAATTTTAGACTAAATTTAGATTCTAAACCTAAGCTACAATTATTAAAATACTGAGCGTTAGACGCTCAACCCCATATAAAAAAACTAAATCTTTTTTTTTATAAGTGCAACGTAATATTGCCAAATTTTAAATAATCTTGCAAGGGTTAGCGGCTGCTAACCCCTACAGGTAATTACTAATTCTTAACTACTAATTACTAATTGTCTTTAGCTTATTTAATCCAAGACATCATTTTTCTTAATTCTGCTCCAACTTTTTCAACTTGATGTTCTTCTCCAGCTTTTCTTTGAGCGTTCATCCAGTTGTATCCTGATTGAGTATCAGCTAAGAAGTTTTTAGCAAATGTTCCTTCTTCAATATCTTTAAGAACTTGTTTCATTGTTGCTTTAGTTTCAGCAGTAATGATTTTTGGTCCTGTAATATAATCTCCAAATTCAGCTGTATTAGATATAGAATCTCTCATAGCTTGGAAACCTTTCATATATATTAAGTCAACGATTAATTTCATTTCATGTACACATTCGAAGTAAGCATTGATTGGATCATATCCACCTTCTACCAATGTTTCAAATCCAGCTTGCATTAATGCTGTAACTCCTCCACAAAGAACTGCTTGTTCTCCAAATAAGTCAGTAACTGTTTCATCTCTGAAAGTTGTTGGAAGAATACCAGATCTTGCTCCTCCTACACCATATGCCCATGCAAAAGCGATATCTTTTGTATCTCCAGCAGCATCTTGATGAACTGCAACTAAACAAGGTACTCCGCTTCCTTCAGTAAATACTCTTCTTACCATGTGCCCAGGTCCTTTTGGAGCACACATAAATACATTTACATCTGCAGCAGGTTTTATAAAATCATATACTATGTTAAATCCATGCCCAAATCCTAAATAAACCCCTTTTTTAAGATTAGGTTCGATTTCTTTAGCGAATACTTCTCCTTGTAATTCATCAGGAATAAGAATCATTACTACATCAGCTTGTTTTGTAGCATCTGCTACAGAAGCAACTTTTAATCCAGTGCTTTCTGCTTCTGCCCAGTTTTTACTTCCTGGTCTTAATCCAACAGTAACATCTGCTCCACTGTCTTTTAAGTTAAGAGCATGTGCATGTCCTTGACTTCCATAACCTATAACTGCTATTTTTTTGCTTTTTAGTAATTCAAAATTACAATCTTTTTCATAAAATACATTTGCCATAATTTTTTTACCCCTCTCAATTTTTAAGTTATATTTTAATTTTGTTTCTAC
>JAGNSM010000117.1:0-3615 GCA_017988045.1 Fusobacteriaceae bacterium | reverse complement strand
TTATAAAGTTCTCGCCATTGCAGTTAACCCTGTTCTGGCTATCTCTACAATTCCATAATCTTGCATAACTGTGATAAATCCTTCTATCTTTGAAACATCTCCAGTTAGTTCAATTATTAAATTATCTTGAGTTACATTTAAAATCTTTGCTCTATAGATATTAGCTATTTCAATTATATCTGACCTAGTATTTTTATCAGATTTGATTTTGATAAGCATATGCTCTCTAGCAACAGCTGTATTATCAAATACTCTTACTTTTTCAACATCTATAATCTTATACAATTGCTTAACTATTTGATCTATATTTGAAGCACTTTCGGTTACTTGAATAGTTATTCTTGAATAACCATCTTTTTCACTTTTACCAGCTATAATACTTTCCATATTATAACCTCTTTGTGTAAAGAGTCCAGAAATCCTAGAAAAGGCACCAGCTCTATTTTTGGCAATTACTGAAATTAAGAATCTTTCTTCCATTATAATTCCCCCTTTTTCCCCATTAGTTCATTAACACTTTTACCTGCTGGTATCATAGGGAAAACATTATCTTCCTTTGTAACAACTATTTCTATTAAAACAGGTTCGTTACTTAATAAATGCTCTTTCAATTTACTTTCTAATTCTTCAGGTTTTTCTATTCTTATAGAAGTCATTCCATATGCTTCACCTAATTTTACAAAATTGGGATTCATACTCAAATCAACAGAAGAATATCTTTTAGAATGAAAAATTTCTTGCCATTGTCTAACCATTCCTAAGAAACCATTGTTTAAAATAACTGTTTTTACTGGAAGTTTATATTGCATGATAGTCATAAGTTCTTGAGAAGTCATTTGGAATCCACCATCTCCAACTATTGAAACTACTATATCATTAGGTCTTCCAACTTGAGCTCCCATTCCACCTGGAACTCCATATCCCATAGTACCTGCTCCACCAGAAGAACAGAAATTCCCTGCTTTATTAAACTTATAATATTGAGCTGTCCACATTTGATGTTGTCCAACATCAGTTATAATAACGGCTTCTCCCTTTGTAATATTGCTAATTGTCTCAATTGCATGTTGTGGTCTAATCTCATCATCTCTTTTAGTATACTGTAAAGGATATTCGTTTTTCCACTCTTTTATTTGATTTAACCAATCAATATTTGTTTTTTCAGAAACCTCTTTTAATAATTCAATAAGAACATTTTTCACATCTCCAACTATTGGTATATCTGCATGTATATTTTTACTGATTTCCGCAGGATCAATATCTATGTGAATAACTTTTGCATTAGGACAAAATTGTTCTGTATCTCCAGTAATTCTATCATCAAATCTCATTCCAATTCCTATTACTAAATCAGAATTATGAACTGCATAATTTGAATAAACTGTTCCATGCATACCTAACATTTCTAGTGATAAATCATGTAATGAAGGAATAGATCCTAACCCTAGTAAAGTCATTGCTACAGGTATCTCACATTTTTCAGCAAGCTCTCTTAAAAGTTCATGAGCTCCTGATTTTATAACACCTGCTCCTGCTATAATAACAGGCTTCTTCGCTTCTCCAATTGCTTTAGCTGCCAATTTTATTTGTCTAGGATGTCCAAAATATTTGGGTTGGTATCCTTTTAAGTCTAAATCCACTTTATATAACGCTTCAAACTCTGAATAAGGAATTGATTCAATTTGAATATTCTTAGGAATATCAACCAGAACTGGCCCTGGTCTTCCACTTGTAGCCAAATGAATAGCTTCTTTTATTATATTTGGTAAATCTTTTATATCCTTAACTAAATAATTATGTTTAGTTATTGGCATAGTAATCCCCACAACATCTGATTCCTGAAAAGCATCTTTACCTAAAACAGATAATGCTACTTGTCCAGTTATTGCTAGCATAGGGACTGAATCCATATGAGCAGTCATAATCCCTGTGACTAAGTTGGTAGCTCCTGGTCCTGATGTTGCTAAACAGACTCCTAGTTTACCTGTAGCTCTTGCATAAGAATCAGCTGCATGAGCTGCTCCTTGTTCATGTCTAACATGGTAATGAGTTATTCCTTCAAAATCATAAATTTCATCATATAAAGGAATAACTGCTCCTCCAGGATAACCAAATATATCACTTACTCCTGCTCTTTTTAAGCACTCTAATAAAATACGTGCTCCATTTATGGTATTCATCTTTCATCCCTCCATTCGTCTTTCAATTAGCCATTTTTATAGTTAATAAATCACTACTTTTAAAACGCTAATTTTGTTAATAAAGTCTTTGTATTTCATATCCTTGCTCTCTTAAAGCTTCAGTTATAGCATTGATATGTTTTTCTCCATTAGTTTCTACAGTAACTTCCAACTGTACATGTGTAAATCTATCTAAATTTTTAAATTGATTATGATTAAGCTTAATAACATTTGCATTTTGTGTCGAAAGAATTTCAGATACTTTTACAAGTTCTCCTGGTTTATCTGTTAAGTCTACAGAAAAACTAAATATTCTTCCTCTAGAAACAAGTCCTTTAGTTATCATTGAAGATATAGTAAGTACATCAATATTACCCCCACTAACTATACTTACTACTTTTTTACCTTTTTCTTTTATCTTTTGAAGTCCTGCTAACGTTAGAATTCCTGAAGTCTCTGCAATTAATTTATGTTTTTCAACAAGTACTAAAAATGCATCCATTAGCTCATAGTCAGAAACAGTGACTATTTCATCAATAACACCATTTAATAGTTCAAAAGTTCTTTGACCAGCAAGTTTTACTGCTGTTCCATCTGCGATTGTTGAAACTTTAGAAAGTTCCACAGGCTTTCCAAATTTCAAAGCTTCTTTCATACATTGAGCACCTTCTGGCTCAACACCTATTATTTTGATGTTAGGATTTATTTGTTTAGCACATTGAGCAACTCCAGCAGCTAGTCCTCCACCACCGATAGCAACCATTAATATATCTGCATCAGGCAGTTCTTCCAAGATTTCTAGAGCAATTGTTCCTTGCCCAACAATAACATCATCATCATTAAATGGGTGAATAAACTCATATTTATTTATCTCTTGAAGTCTTTTAGCTTCTGCATAAGCTTCATCATAGATTTCTCCAGCAAGAACTACTTCAGCACCGTATTGCTTAGTAGCTTCTACCTTTATGAGTGGAGTAGACTTAGGCATAACTATTGTAGCTTTTACCCCAAGCTTTTGAGCTGCATAAGCTACTCCTTGTGCATGATTTCCTGCACTACTTGCAATTAATCCTCTACTTTTAGCTTCCTCATCAAGAAGTGCAATTCTATTGTATGCACCTCTTATTTTGAAAGCACCTGTAATTTGTAAATTTTCAGGTTTTATGTAAACTTCATTCCCACATTCTTCACTGAATGTTGGACTGTATATTAACTTTGTTTCTTTAATTACCCCATCAAGTCTTTTTTTAGCGTCTTTAAATTGTTCTAATTTAAGCATAACTTTATTCCCCCTAAAAAACTTATCCTTCTACTATAGCGCCTTTATCTGCTGAACTTACGGATTTAGCAAATCTTACTAAGTATCCGTCTTTTATTTTAGGTTCACGTGGTACTAAGTTTTTTCTTCTTTCTGCTAATACTTCATCACTTACTA
>JAGNSM010000039.1 GCA_017988045.1 Fusobacteriaceae bacterium | reverse complement strand
AAGGAGGCTATATGAATCTAAAAGAGATTTCCGATAAATTGAATGTTTCTATGTCAACTATTTCAAGGGTTATAAATAACAAACCCGGTGTTAATGAAAAAACAAGAAATACTATAAGAGAATATTTGGAAGAAAATGGCATTATAAAAAATAATGAAAATAATAATATTGTAATTATCATACCTGATTTTGAAAATCCTTTTTTTGGAGAAATAATAAAAGAAATTTCAAGAAATTTATTGAAAGAAGGTTTTCAAGTATCTATATATGATACTGATGAAACACTAGAAATTGAAAAGCAAATTGTAAAAACAGTTTTAAAATCAGGAGCAGCAGGAGTAATTTTCTGTGTTAGTGATGGACATGGGTCTGCAAAACATATTGAAATGCTTCAAAGTTCAAATATTCCTGTAGTATTATTTGATAGAGAATTGGAGTTTTCTTTAGATGGAGTTTTTCTTAATGATTTTCAATCAGCTTTTATTGCTACAGAATTTCTTATAAAAAATGGTTGCAAAAATATATCTTTATTACATGGTCCTTTAAGATTAAAAAATATTTCCAATAGATATAACGGTTATAAATATGCTCTTGAAAAATACGGCTTAACTTTAAATAAAGATTTACTATTTGAAGGAGATATGAGAATTGAAAGTGGTCATAGTTTGATGAAACAAATAGATGAAAAAAATATTATCACTGACGGAATTTTAATACTTAATAATTTTATGACTATTGGTGCTTTAGATTATATTAACAATAAAGATATAAATTTATATAAAAAATTTAAAATATTTGGTTATGATATACCAGAGTATCTACATTCATTAAATCAAAATTTTAATTATATTACTCGTTCAAGAAAAGAAATGGGAATACAAGTTAGCAAATTAATGGTTAATAAGATAAAAAAATTAGATTCTCATACTAATACTATTATTATTGATCCTATTATTGTTTAGTATTTCAAAACTACATAATAATCTTAGAACTTAAAAATTAACAATTATTTTTTAAGTTCTTTTTTATTTGAAAATAATAACATAAATAACTCGACTTGTGCATTTTTTTGACTAAACAAATAATAGAACCCAACTTATGCTTCATTTAATCATTCAAATTAACTAAACTATAAAATAAAAAGGAAAACAATACAGCACAAAGTAAATAATACTAATAAGTATGTTTGCCAGTTTTTTTCTTATTTAAAGGAGTGATAACAATGTACTCTGTTTTAATCGTAGATGATACAGTTGAAAATTTAGATATTCTAACAGAAGTATTAAAAGACGAGTATAATATTAAAGTTGCAATAAATGGAGCAATGGCTCTAAAAGTTGCAGAAAAAACTCTGCCAGATATAATTCTTTTAGATATAATGATGCCTGATATGGATGGATATGAGGTCTGTTTAAGATTAAAAAATAATCCTTTAACAACCAAAATCCCCGTTATTTTTGTTACTGCTAAAAATCAAGAACTTGATGAAATAAGGGGGTTTGCCCTTGGTGCTGTAGACTATATTACTAAACCCATCAATTCTGTTATAGCAAAAATAAGAATTAGAACACATTTAGCCTTATCAGACACAAAGAAAAATCTTGAAATTGAAATAAAAGAAAAGACTAAGGAACTTTATGAAACAAGATTAGAAATTATACACAAACTAAGTAAAGCTGCTGAATATAGAGACGATGCTACAGGTCATCATATCGAAAGAGTTTCAACTTATTCATATGTAATTGCAAAAGAATATGGACTTGACGAAAGCGAATGTGAAACGATTCTTAACGCTGCTCCTATGCATGATATAGGTAAAATAGGAATCCCAGATTATATTTTAAAAAAGCCAGGAAAACTTTCATATGAAGAATTTGACATCATTAAAAAACATCCTGCAATTGGTTCTGAAATTATTGGCAATACTGATAATGGGCTTATTCGTATAGCAAAAATTATAGCACTTGAACATCATGAAAAATGGAATGGAGAAGGATATCCTAAAGGATTGAAAGGTGAAGAAATAAATCTGTACGCTCGTATAACTACTGTTGCTGATGTTTTTGATTCTCTTTTAAGTAAGCGTCCATATAAAGATGCTTGGTTTCCTGATAAAACTATTGAATGGATTAAAAACCAATCTGGAGAACATTTTGATCCAAAAGTTATAAATGCATTTCTTAGAGCTATTCCAGAACTATTAAAAATACATGAAAAACTTAAAGATTAGTTTTATTTTACTCGACTTGTGCGTTTTTGATAGAAGCACTTAAAAAACCGTGCTTGTGCAGCACAACGCACCAACCTTACGTTGGATCGAATTATAGAAAATAATAGTTTTATTTTTCTTTGATTTACAAAGGGTTAAGCGTCACGCTTATGCGATGCAACTGCATAAGTTGCGGTTATATTATTAATTTAATCAAAAAACGCACAAGTAGAGTTATTTTATAACAAAATAGAGTTTCATATATAATCCTAATTTTTTTAGGGATTACATATGAAACTCTTTAATCATTTGTGAGCTTTATATAACAGTATGTTTTATCCTTTTAATAAGGACAATTTATATAAAATTAAAACGCTCAAATGCTTTTACTTTTAATATTTCTCTTACTTTTACTTCACTTTTATATATATTTGAGGTTCTATTTCTTTTATTTTACTCAATCCAATCAAATGATCTTTTAAAAAATCACTAATTGCCACATCTTTTTTAACTATTATTTTACCATCTTTATTTATTAAATCTCGCCCCAAAACCATTCCTACTTCAAGTATCGATAGATTAATTACTCTCGTTTTATATTGTTTTTCTTCTAATAAAATTTCTCCTATTAATTCTAACATTTTTTTATTATATTTATCTTTTTCACCCATCATAATATGTAATGCTATTTCTCCCTGTAACCCTTGTGCTCTTAACAACTCCAAATGCGTTGCATGATTAAGAATTATCGATTCCATTAATTGGACATCATTCTTATCAATTACTATATCGCCCATAAAGACATTTTGATTTCTTATCAGTTTAGCTACATCTTCTAATCTTGGAATTTTTTCTACCAATTTTGCTCCATTTTCTGGGTATTCTTCAAATAATTTATGCTCTTCTGAAGAAACTTTTTGCCCAAGAATTATTTTTTCCAAAGCTAATGTAGGAATCGGATGACATCCAATTAATGATAACATTCCTGCAAGTTCCAGTTTCCACATATCAGATATATGCATTTTGTATCCCATTTTTCTTACCAAATCTTTAATTCTATTTGAAATTGAGAATGCAACAGGATTGGATACTGCAAGTACTTCCATGAGCATATTAACTGATCCACCTAGTGTTTTTATTAGCAATTCCTTAATTTCTTTTTTTGAATTATTAAGTTCCAAATGTATTTTTACTCTCAATTTAATCTCTATAGGATTAAAAGGTTTTGTAATATAATCCTCTGCACCTAATTCAAATCCTCTTGTTACATTATATACTTCTTTCAAAGCAGTTATAAATATCACTGGTATATCCGAAATCTCTGGATTTTCTTTAATAATTTCTAAAGTTTTAAATCCATCTCTTATAGGCATCAACACATCTAATAAAACAATGCTTGGTTTCACTGATTTCATTATATTAATACAGTTAAATCCATCTTTTGCTACATAAATATCATAAATATCTGAAAGTGTATTTTTCAACAAATCAATATTGATATCCTCATCATCTACTATAAGTACTTTCTCTCTTACCATTGTATAATCCTCCTGTTGTCAGTTAAATAAAATCTTTATAAATTTTTCTAGAAATTTTCAAAGCTTCTTCAAACTCATATTTTTTCAAAAATATTTCAATATTCTCAGTTTCTTCTTTATATTCCATCTCTATTAAAGTTTCTTTTATAGAATAAAATAATTTTTCTGATTTAATATCAAAATTTTCTAAAACTTCAGTTAACATCTGTAGTTTTTCTTTTAAAATTTCTCTAGAAAAAATTTCTCTTTCAGATACTATTACATTACTTTTTACACTATCTATCTCTCTTATTGCTCGTTCCAATTCTAATTCAAGTTTACTGAATTCTAAAAACTTTGTTATTTCTATTTCTTTTTCTAATCTATTTTCTAATTGTTCACAGAGTTTAGGTATATATTTATTCCCAAGGTTTGCTGATACTCCTTTTAGTGTATGTATTTTTAACTTGCAATTTTCTTTTTCCTCTTTATTTACTACTTCTCTTATTCTATTAATTGTATCTTTGTTATCATTAGCAAACTTTTTAAGTATCTCTATATATAGTTTTATATTCCCTGAAACTCTGTTAAGAGCTTCTTCTACCCTAAAACTCTGCAACTTTTTCATCAAGTTTTCGCTTGTTTCATCTCCAAATAGTCCTTCATTTAACATTATATATGGTGTTCTATCTTCTGGCTTTATCCATTTTGTCATAACTTCAAAAAGTTTTTTCCTATCTATAGGTTTTGAAATATAATCATTCATTCCTACTTGGATTACTTTTTTATTTGTTCCTTCCATAGCATCTGCACTTAATGCTATTATCGGCAAATCGGCAAATCTTTCGTCTTTTCTAATTCTTTTGGTAGTTTCATAACCATCTAATATTGGCATTTGCAAATCCATCAGCACAAGATCATAGTTTTTATTATTTATCTTCTCTATTGCTATTACTCCATTATCAGCTATATCTACCCAAAATCCTTCATTTTCAAGATTCTCTCTGGCTACTTGTTGATTTATTTCATTATCTTCTACAAGTAATATCTTTGCGCCTCTAATACTCTCCACGTTTATTTCATCTGATTTTCCCTTGTCATATTTACTATCTTGCTTCTTTTTAAAAACTTTCAATATTGATTCGTATAAAACACTTTGTATTATTGGTTTAGAAATCACATCGTTTATTTCTATTATATTTTCTTTAATAATACTATCATCTTTCGTACTTGAACCTGCGACTATTACTTTTGGCACTTCACCTTGTTTCCACAGCTCCCAATCTAATAACTCTTTTAACTTATAATCAATTACAATCAAATCAATTTTTTCTTCTTTCATTCCTAATATGTCTTCTCTATTATTAGAAATAAAAGTTTCTATCCCAATGTTATTCAAATAATTTTTTATTACCTCTTCAGATTTTTTATTACTATCAATTATTAATACATTCATTTTTTTAAATTCATTTTCCAAAGTTTTTTTCTCATTGGAGTTTTCAAGGAGTACATTAAATTCAAATTCTGATCCCTGTCCAAAGGTACTTCTAACTTCAATTTCTCCACCCATCATACTAACAATTTTTTTAGTAATAATTAAACCTAATCCAGTTCCACCATACTTTCTAGTAGTTGAATTGTCTGCTTGACTAAATGCAGTGAATATCCCATTTATTTGTTCTTTTGTCATTCCAATTCCTGTATCTTTTACTAAAAATTGAAGTTGAACTTTACCAAACCCTACATCTACACTTTTTATTTTAAGTAATACTTCTCCTTTTTCTGTAAATTTCATTGCATTATTCAACAAATTTATCAATACTTGAGAAAGCCTTAATGAATCTCCTCTTAAAATTGAGGGAACTTCACAATCTTTATCTATTATAAGCTCAACTTTATTTTCGAAATTTTTTATATTAGATATACTCGATGCATTACTAAGAACTTCATCCAAATCAAAATTTTCGAATTCAAGTATTAATTTATCAGCTTCTATCTTTGAAAAATCTAAAATATCATTTATTATTCTTAAAAGATTATCTGCTGAATATTCAATTTTATTCAGATAATCTATTTGCTTTGCATTCAAATAAGTTTTCCCCAATAAATTTGTAAGCCCTATTATTGCATTCATTGGTGTTCTTATTTCATGACTCATATTAGCCAAAAACTCAGATTTTATTCTTGTACTCTCTTCTGCCAGTTCTTTAGCTATCTTCATTTCCTGTTCAGATTTTTTTATATTAGTAATATCTGTTAACCAGCCAAGCATTGCTACTTGCCCTTCATAATCTATTTTATAAAAAGTTGCTAGTATATTTTTTATATCTCCTTCTGGTCCATACATTTCTATTTCTATATTCGATAAAATACTTTTTCCTTCAATTTCTCCCAGTATTTTTTCTTTAAAATCTCTGTTTGCAAAAGCCTCACTGCATATTCCACCTATTTTCAAATTTACTATTTTAGATAGTTCAGTATTTGCAAATTTAATTATGTTATTTACAGCAATAAAAATACCATCTGGCGCTTTCTCCAGAATATTCTTAAATTTTTCTTTTTCATTATAAAGTTGAATCTCTTGTTCCCGCATTACTGTAATATCTGTTGCTGATCCACATATTCCATAAACAACACCATTTTCATCAATTAATGGAGTCTTATCTACTTGAATATAAATATTTTTCCCATCACTGCCTACAGCTATATCTTCATAAGAAATTGCTTGTTTTGTTAACAGAATTTCTTCATCTATAACTCTTTCTTTACAAGCCATATCTTTAGGCATAAAAGAAAACTTGTTTTCACCCAAAATTTTTTCTCCTAATATATCTGCTAAACTTGGTAACACTCTATTAACAACCAATACTCTCCCTGTTGTATCTTCTAAGAAAATACTAGATTTTATATTCTTTATTAAGGTAGTAACAAAATTTTGATTTTCTGTTAGAGTTTTTTCTGTAATTTCATGATTTCTTATTTCTTCTTGAAGTTCTTCTGTTCTTTCTTTTACTTTTAAATCAAGTTCTATGTTATTACTTTCAATCTCTTTTATTAGTGCTCTTTCGTAGTTAGAATACTTTTTTAGTTTTCTAAGTAGAAATAAAATCATCCCAATTAGAAATCCTTCAATAATAAATGCCAAAATATTCAATCTATCTTGTTGAATCTTTATTTGATTCAATTTTACATATACATCTTCTTTTACACTTTCTGTAAGCTCGAATAAAACTAAATAATATGTAGATTTGTAATATTCATAATTCTTGCTATCTAATAAGTTTCTTCCTTCTAATTGCTTATTCACCTTTGATAATTCCATGCTTTTTTTCTCTAAAAGTGCCATACCCAAATTTGCCTTAGAAATTTCTTCTAATTTTTTTTTATCTTGCTCTCTTACAATTAGACTTTCAAACTCATTAATCACATTTTCTGTTTCATCAATTATTTTTTCATACTCTTTTATCTTCTCAAACATCCCTGTTAGCAGTATAGCTTTTGACAAATTTGTACTATTTCTTTCCAAAATTCTTAATTTACTTGCTAGTTTATCTATATTTTCTAGTTGAATTTCATATATGATTATTTTTTTATTCAAATAAATACTGGAACTAAATAAGACAATTAAAACTGTTGAGGCTAAAATTACAACTCTGAATAATGTAGAAATTATTTTGCTTTTTATCATTTAAACACCTCTTTTGTAAAAGTACTTAGTTAATTATTAAAACCTCTTAATATTACAAAGAATTTTTATAAACAGGTTTTTATTAAGTACCTCTATATTTTGAGAATTACAGTTATTTTATAAGTTATTCGAATTAAATCGTGAAAATCATTTATTTTTTAGAAAATTTTATATAAAATAAAAAAGAGTCCTTTTCTAGACTCAATTCTTATAAAACATTAAATATCTCTCAGTATTTCTTCTATTCTTTTTAACTTTTCCATTTGATTTTTATCAATGTTTTCATTAAGTTTTGATTCTACTTTAACAAATAATTTCTTTACTATATTAATTTGCTTCTCAAAATCTTCTTTCAGAATAGTTTCTTCTACCAGTTGCGCCTCTTCAATTATTTGCTCTTCTTTTTTATTGTCAGACTGTCTGACAATATCATTTATTTTTTCAAGAGGTTTTTCTGCCTCTATTATCTCTTTGATTTGCTCTCCAGAAAATTTACTTTCTATTTTAGTAATTGCCTTAACTGCTCTAACAGGCAGCTCCATTACATTTCTATTTTTAGTTTGTAGATATAAATCATATCTTTTTAGCATTATAGAAACTGCTTCTCTATTAAGTCCTAAATTTTCATGCCATATACAAAATGTCCCATTCCTATTATTTGCTAAAATATTCCTTGCATTATAAAGAATTTTTGACATTGCCATTAAGCTCTCAATAGTTCTTTTTTGATGGTTTTTTATATCTTGTTCAAATCTAGTTAATTTCTCTATATTCTCATCTGAAACTTCAAACCCTTTATAATCAAAATTACTTTTATAGTCATCTCCAAATCCAAGTATGCCACCTACAGCATCATATTCCATTTTATTCTCCTATCTTTCTCTCAATTTCTTTAGCCAAATCCATATAGTCTTTAGCTGCTTTTGATGATTTGTTAAATTGAAAAATACTTTGTTCTTTTTCTTGAGAATAAGATATCTGTGAATCAATGCTTATCTTAGTTTCAAATACATATTTCCCATCAAAGGTATCAACTAATTTAGTGTAATTTTCTTGAGAAAGCTTAATCCTCTTATCAAAGGCAGTTGCAAAAGCTCCAAGTACATTCAATTTTTTATTTAGTTTTTTAATTGAACTTATAGTATTTTCTAAATGATGTATCCCATCAAAAGCATATTTTTCCATTTTAACTGGAATAAGCACATAGTTAGAAGCTATCAACGCATTTATTGTTAAAATTGATAAACTTGGGGGACAATCTATTAGAACATAATCATATTGCCCATCTATTTCCTCCAGTTTATCCAAAAGTTTTCTCTCTCTAGCATATTCATTTATTAGCTTATTGTCCGCTATAGCTAATTTTATAGTTGCTGGAATTACATCAAATTCTGGTAATTTTATTATTGTTTCCGACACTTCTACCATATCGTCTAGCAATAAATCATATATACATTTATCCAAATCCATTTTTACAATACCTGTTCCTGATGTTAAATTACCTTGCGGATCTAAGTCTACAAGCAAAACTTTCTTCCCTAATTCTGAAAGAGCTGCTCCAATATTATGCGTAGATGTTGTCTTGCTTACTCCACCTTTTTGGTTTACTAAGCTAATTATGTTCATCTCTTAATTCCCCCATTTATTTTATATTTAGCTTTTTGTAACTTCAACAAGCTGATTTTATTAATTTTTTAATTCCTAAACAATGGCACTTCAGGACACGTTCTAAAATCTTTTATTTCTTTGAATTTTACAACTTTCACATTTTATTTTCATATATAGTAGCACTTTTTATTTTTTTATTATAGAGCCTGTTTTTTTAGTTTCATCATAAGAAATTTTTATATTAAAATCTTCATATTCACCAAAAAGTTTGAAAATTGGTGCAATTTCTGTTAAATCAATGCTCATATTATGTTCTCTAACAAATTTTGTAACTGACAAAATAAAATGAGTAGAACTCGCATATTCTGAATCAAGTCTTATTTCTTTCCCAGAAGTTTGAGTAACTTTAGGTACAATTTTTTCTTCAACAAGTTCTATATTTTCCTGATTCTTCTCTTTAATTGTTGTTTTATCAATCAAATTTCTTTGATTAATATACTCTAATATTAATGCTTTTTTTGATTTTTCAAAAATTCCTCTCATTATTTTGTTATCTGTACTATTCGCTTCTGCTAAAAAACCTTCATAAACTTC
The DNA here is from genome assembly GCA_017988045.1 of Fusobacteriaceae bacterium. Lineage (GTDB taxonomy): Bacteria > Fusobacteriota > Fusobacteriia > Fusobacteriales > Fusobacteriaceae > JAFGUR01. The sequence goes on along the minus strand of JAGNSM010000039.1, from coordinate 8,681 downwards.
TAATTCAATTTTTTCTCTTACATATTCTTCTAAAGCTTCAAAATCAGACCACGTATTCTTAAAAATCATATTTTTATTTTCTTCTATTAATACTGCTTCTTCAATCTTATCTTTTTCATATTTCTTAATGTTTTTTTCTTCTTTTAACTGTTTTTTTGCAATAAATTCATCTGCCCAATTTTTTTGAAGAGCATCTTTAAAATACTTGATATACGAGGCTTTACAAAAAATAGCTGTATATTCTGCTGTATATTTTACATAGCTATATTCATGTTTTTTTAAGGCTTCTCTTATAATATTTGGTAAAGTCTTAAATTTTCTAGCAACTTCTGGAAAAGTATTAAATATCTCCTTAAAATACTCGTCTGTAAAGAAATCCGTTGAATTTAGTTCTACCTCTTGTTGTCTTTCTTCTTCTGAATGAACAAACTTATCAAATTCTGATTTTTCATCTAAAAATATATCTCTTTTGATTTTATTATGTTCTTCTGTAAAAAATATTTCAAAATCTGCTCTTTCCCATTTACCATTTCTATTTAGATTGAAGTCTTTTATATAATTAAAACTTCTGAGATCTGCTAAAGATTTTTCAATCTTTAGAACAGCTCTACGAGGATTCTTATCCCATGCAAAAGGTATTCTTCTAGCTATATGATATGCTGTTTTTTTTAGATAAAGATTATTATATCTCCATTTTGTTATCATTGTAAAAATAGAACGTGTTACGGCATCTTTTATATTTAATAAGTCATCTGCATCAAATGCCATATATCCCTTTTTGATAATATTTTCATAAAAATGCTGACTTATAGTTATCCTAAATATTTCTTTTGTTCTTTTATCTGTAAAAAAATTACTTTCTTTCATAGTTGCGTCTTTGAGAGTAACCATTCTAAAAGTTAATATATTGGTTTCTACCAAATCATCTAGTATTTTTCTAGCTTCATTTGAATAAAATAAATTTTTGAATCTAAAAGTTGTAGTTGCCATTTTAGATATGGCTTTACGAATCTTTGGATACAAGCCTTTTCTTGTTGTTTTATTATAAATTTTCATATTATCAAAAATATCATTGATAGTACAATAGAAAGTCTGCTTAAAATTATTATTTCTTAGAATTTTGGTTATCGCTATAAATACCCTCTCTTCCAATTCACCAGGTATCATAGTATCAAAAGCAGGAATTATCTCAAGAAAAGAAGATTTGTCAGTAGAAAAATAGTATTTTTTAATTTGATTTACTTTTATATTATTACTCTTTGAAAAAATAGGAAACTCAACTATATTCATTTCCATACGAATTAAGTCTTTATTTTTTTCCATTTCAACTAGAGAAGAATCAATATTTAAGAACTCTTCAACAACTTTCATCTCTTTATTATAATCTATAGTTTCTTCAAATCCCTTTGTAGACATTTTTCCTCCAAAATTTCAATAGTAGTACTAAAGGCTATATCTCTAAAAATAAAAGTAGTATTCAAGGAGTTTTAAATATAAAAACCATTCAAGTATTTAAACCTTGAATTTACTATACTCTATTTATACCCATGCTTTTTTTATTTTATGTAATATTTTTTTATTATTAGTAGTATTAAGCGATTTATTGTTGTTAAATCTCAATCAATAGTAGTTTATCGCGTCAAACATTTTAAGTATACTATTTTTTAAAAGAAAAATCAATAGTAGTATTAAAGGTTTTTTATAAAACATAGTAGTACTGAAGGGTTTTTCAATTTATATAGTAGCTTTAAGCGTCACTTTTTATTAATTTAGGCTAATTATGCTAATGTTTTCAATAATTTAATGAAATTATGATAATTTTAGTAGTATTCAGAGATATTTTTACTGTTTTTAGGTAGTGTTAAGCGTCACTTTTTAACAAAAATTTTAAATCTTTAATGAAATGACAGTAGAAATTCTTAATAAATCAATAAATTTCTATGATTATTCGTAGTATTAAGCGTCAATATTTATCTGTTTTTCCCTTAAATAGCTTATTTACACAAGTTTCTTCGTTTTAATAACTCTTTTGTATTTTGGTAGTATTAAGAGTCTAATAATCATATTATTCTTATAAAAATAACGCTTTCTAAACCTTATCTTTATTTAAATAGAGAATTTAAGGGCAATTTAATTTGAATAATTCAATGATTTTTAATGAAATAACTTTAATTTTATTAAATTAGAGTTACATAGTATCTGAAAACACGATTAGTTATTATCTTTATGCTAGTATATAAATAGTTGTGAGCATAGTAAAACAGTAGTAGTGACGCTGAATACTAACTTCAATTATTAATTTGAAGTAGTAGTATCCAGTGCTATTTTCATAAATATTTAAGTAGTACTCAGTGTCTAAATTTAAATGTTTTATATAAATATAGTACCGTGCCTATTCGAGACTGTGTCACAACTATCAAAACATTTTTTTGTAGGGGGCGGATATTGCCCCAAAACCAACAAATGTGATTCATTTGATATTGTTGACGTCCAATAATTTGTCCGTAAGTCAGTGTCTGAAAATTTTTTCTGACACTGACAAAAACCCGACTTTTTTTATTGTGACACGCTTCCTTCAGACTGTGTCACAATAAAAAAAACAGGCAAAACTCTTCCAACACAAAGCCACAAAGAACTTAAAGGCACACAAAGTTAAAAATTAAAACAAGTGAAATCAATTGATTCTTATATTTTTCTTTGTGAAACTTTGTTTCTCTTTTCTTTGTGCTGAATTTTTTAGACATTTAATCATAATTATGACACAGCCAACTGGAACATAGCCAAATTTAATATAATTACATTAAACAATTAAAAAATCATTGAATAGTAGTCTTAAGCGTCATAAAATAGCTAAAACAATCAAATATATTTAAATATTTTAACCATCAAAAAAAAGAAACCTAATAAATACAAGAGTTTATAATAGATTTATTTATATTGAACTAACTGGAGTCACCCAATGTCTAAAAAAGTACTATTAAGGATTTCTCCTCGACAATCCTCTAAATCCTTGATTTTTATATATTTATTCTACCTGAGTAACTACTAGTAATTAATAAAAATTAAATATGGATAATGATGTTAGTCTTAAGCGTCATATAAAGTAGTGTTAAGAGATAAGAACAAGTAGTATGAACAGACATAAATAAGTAGTGTTAAGAGTCTATAATTGGTAGTTTTAAGCGTCAAAAATAATCGCTGGAAGCATTGATTATAAAAGCGTATAGAGACGCTTAAATAGTATTTATAAATAGTATTAAATACTACAACAATACGAAGGTGGTGGTTTTCAATAATTTTAATATAAAAAAACCCAGAATCAACTGGGTTAATGTAAACAAATTAATTTCCAATAAATCTATAACCTACTCCAGGTTCAGTTATTATAAATTCAGGATTAGAAGAATCATTTTCTACTTTTCTTCTTAATTGCATAATATAAATTCTTAAATATTGGGTTTCTTCAATTAGATTTGGTCCCCAAATCTCTTTAAGCAAGTGAGTTTGTGTAACAACTTTACCTGAGTTTTTTACTAGTATAGATAATATTGAATATTCTGTTGGAGTTAATTTTATTTCTATATTGTTTTTCATAACGATTCTCTTAGAAAAATCAATACTCAAATTATCTTTTATAAAAATATTCTCTTCATTAGCAAAGTTAATACTATGTCTCAATGCAACTTTTATTCGAGCATTTAACTCACCTACAGAAAATGGCTTAGTTAAGTAATCATCAGCACCACTATCGAGCAAAGTAATTTTATCTCTTTCATCGTCACAAACAGTTAATACAATTACTGGAATAGATGATGAAATTCTTATTTTTTTCAAAAGATCTAACCCATTGGTATCAGGAAGTTCCAAATCTAAGATTATAAGGTCAGGATTATAATCAAAAACAGCTCTAAACCCTTCCTCTCCATTTTCAGCCTCTCGAACAGAATATCCATATGCAGCTAATGACATTTTTAAAAATCTTCTTATTTGTATTTCATCATCTATTATAAGTATTAAAGCCCCTTGTTTCATTTTAATTCTCCTTTTCTAAAAGGTATTATAATTCTAAATGTTACTCCACCTATATCATTATTATGCGCTTCTAATGTCCACTTATGAAATTCAATAATAGCCTTACATATTGATAGTCCTATTCCTAGCCCACCTGTTTTTTTAGGTCTTTCTTTATAAAACTTTTTAAAAATTTTGTCAATAGCTTGTATTCCGCCACCATTATCTTTTATTTCTATATAAATATCACTGTTTTCAATACCTGCAGTTATAATAATAGTAGTTCCAGGTTTTGTGTGAATTATTGCATTATATAAAAGATTTGAAATAACTTGTTCTACTAAACCAAAATCCAGTTTAATAGGAGGTAAAACTGCATTTATTTCTTTTATAAAATTATAATTTTTTAGTTCATTAGTATATTTTTGGGAAGCAAGAGTAATCAAATCATTAATGTCATTCCATTGAAGATTTAGCTTTAACCTACCGCTTTCTATTCTTGTCATATCTAATAAATTAGTTATTATTCTATTTAATCTATCATTAGCCTCTAGAATGTCATTTATAAGAACCTCTCTTGTAAACTTATCGCTAGAAAGTTTATCATCACACAAACCACTAGCAGATAAAGCTATAGAAGTAACTGGTGTTTTCAATTCATGAGAAATAGAACTAAGAATAATAGAGTACAGTTTGTCAGTCTCTTCTTCTACCATTGTTTTTTGCCTTATTCTAACAATTTTTTCCTTTATTATAGAAGAACCTATCATAAAAGATATTGTTCTAAGAAATTCTTCGTTTTCAGCGATTCTTTTAGAACCCACTTTTAAAATAATAACACCTTCTATTCTATTTGTAGAATTAATAGGATAAAAATGATATTCAGAATCCGAAAAAGTATCGGTTCCTTTTCCAGCAGCTATTCCATTATTAATTACCCAAGATGTTATTTCTTGTTCATTTATATCTAAATCTCTATTTGGATATATATTGGATGTTTCTTGTTCACCATCATAAATAAATAGCATAGCTTCTGAATTAAAATAATTCCCAATATATTTAGCTAATTTAAACATAACTCTTTCAAAATCTGGATTATTAACAATTTCTTGAGATAATTCATAAAGTAACTCTAACCTTCTTTCTCTCTTTTTCAAAAACTTTTCTTTTTCATGAAGTTTTGAAGAAAGATTCGAGGTTACTATGGCAACTATAAAAAATACAAGATAAACCATTATATCTTCTGTTTTAGAAATAATAAAAGTAAATCTAGGAGGAATAAAAATATAGTTCCACACTAATGCACTCAAGATAGATACAGTCATAGAGGCAATTTTACTATAATAGGCTGAGATATATATAATATGTGATAAAAATATTAATGATAGTCCCCATTGACTAATAACATCTTCAAGAATATAACCTGTTAGAGTAATAAAAAATAGTGACGGAAGTATAAGAGAAAATTCGTTAATAAGTGATTTGAAATCTAGTTTTCTTGTCCTCTTAAATTTAACTTTTTCTTTTATTCCAGGCTGAGAAACAACATAAACATCAATGTCTCCACTTTCTTTTATAAGTCTATTAGTTATACTCTTCTGAAAAAAGTTTTCTATGCTAAAAAACAAAGGTTTCCCAATAACTATTTGAGAGACATTCTGTGTCTTTGCTGTTCTTATAATTCCTTTAACAATGTCATCATCAGAAATAGTTACAATTTTAGCACCTAACTGTCTTGCTAAGTTTATATTTTCATTCAAAGTTCTTTTTTGCTCTTTTGATAGAGATTTAGAATTTTCAATATTAACAACAACCCATTCAGCGTTCATATTAAATGCTGTTTTTTTTGTCCATTTTATCAAATAAGCCGAAAAAGGACTGGGACCTACTGCTACTAAAAGTTTTTCTGTAGCTTTCCACAAATCAGTTATATCATGCTCATTTCTGTAGTTAGTAATACTTTTATCTACTAGTTTTGCAACTACTTGAAAAGCAATCTCTCTTAAAGAATTTATGTTTCCTTCTCTAAAAAACCCATTTAGTGCAGTATCTATATTTTCTTTTTCATAGACTTTTCCATTTCTGATTCTTTTTTGCAAATCTTCAGGAAGAATGTCAATGATTTCAATTTTATCAGCCATTTCAACTATAAAATCTGGGACAGTTTCTGTAATTTTTATACCTGTTATTTGTTCAACTACGGAAACTCTACTTTCAATATGCTGAACGTTTAAAGTAGCCCAGACATCTATTCCACAATTTAGCAACTCCAAAACATCTTGAAATCTTTTTTTATGACGGCTTCCCGTTATATTTGTATGAGCTAATTCATCAATTATTACTATTTGAGGTTTTCTCTCAATAATAGCATCCAAATTTATTTCAGTATAATTACAACTATTACAGAAAATTTCTTTTCTACTTATTAGTTCTAATCCTAAAATTTTGTTTTCAATGTCTACTCTTTCATGCGTTTCAATATAACCAATAATGATATCATATCCATCTGATTTTGTTAAATGGGCAGACTGAAGCATTTGATAGGTTTTTCCTACACCTTCTGCCATTCCAAAAAAAATTCTAAGTTTCCCTTTTTTTTGACTACTCAATATTTTTGGATTTGAAATAGTATTAGAATTTTTGTTATTATCCATAATAGCCTTACTCCTTGAATTCAAAGTTCACTGTAAAGTGCGTAATTTTTGTAACTTGAGTTACCCAGTATCTGAAAAAGGATTTTCAAGTATGCCTCTTTGCCTAATAGACTGTGTCACAATACAAAAACAGGTCAAAATCTTTCAACACAAAGTCACAAAGAACCCAAAGGCACACAAAGTTAAAAATTAAAATAAGCAAAATCAAGTAGTTCTTATCTTTCCTTTGTAAAACTTTATTTCTCTTTTCTTTGTGCTGAATTTTTTAGTTGTTAAATTTTAATTGTGACAAAGTCTCTAAAGTGAGATACTTTCTCAACGTCATAGACTAAGATTGTATGATTAAGGTGCTTAACTTCAGTTACTAATTATTTATGATAGCATATTTGTTAAGAAATAGACAACTAATCTAAATACAGTTTTAAATTGGTACAAACATCTGTTTTTCATTATAAAATATGTTCGAAATTGTTAATATTATTTTCCTGTTAAGAAGCGTTTATATGCCGTTAAAATTTCGTTAAGATTTTGAAAATGAACGGATTTTGTTTGACAATTATTGCCAAAAGGTTTATAAAATCTTATATCTTAAATTTTTAGATTCAATAAAATCTTTAATTAAAAAATCAATAATAATAGAATTTTAAGTAATTAGTTGTAATAAATTTAAAAATCCTAAAATAGAATTTTTTAATCATAAAGTAAATAACATATTTTAATATTTTTTAGCTATGCTTTAATTATTTTTTAAATGAAAACAAAAAATTTGTAAGAAACAATAAAAATTTTGAGTTAACTTTCTAAGAAAATTGAATTAAAGAGACTGGACATCAGTCTTTTTTTATGGAATTAATTAAATTTATAAAAAATTAAATATATATACCGAATTTTGAGGAGGAAGTCGTATGAAATTATCATCATATTTAGATGAAAAGTTTATATTTGAGGATGTAGATGGAGAAAATCTAGATCAAGTAATCAAAAACGTAGTAAAAGAACTTTCTAAGTGCGATAAAGTAATAAATCGTAACAAAGAAATGGTAGAAGAAGCTTTATTAAAAAGAGAACACGAAATATCTACTGCTATAGGAAATGGAATAGCTATTCCCCATGCGAGAATATGTGAGTATGATGATGTATCTGTTGTTATTGCAAAATTAGCAAAACCAATTGATGCTGAAATATCAGCTTTACATTCAAATGATAAAGTAGATCTTATTTTTATGATTATCGCAGGAAAAACTAAAAATAAGAGAGTTTTAAAATTAATGTCTTCTATAAGCATCTTAGCTCAAAATGTTGAATTCTTAGATAAAATAAGAAAAGAAAAAAATATTAAAGATATAATTGAAATTATAGAAAATAATGAGGTTGAAGTAAAAGATACAATTACAGCACAGGATATTATGTGCCCAGAACTTATTCCAGCAAAACTTTCAGATACACTTGAAGAAGTTGCGAAAAGATTAATTGTAGAAAATAGAGCAGGATTACCTGTTGTTGATTCAAAAGGACTATTTGTAGGAGAAATAACAGAAAAAGAGCTTATAGAGTTTGGTATGCCTAAATATACTTCACTTATGAATGACTTGAGTTTTATGACTATTGGAGAACCTTTTGAGGAATATTTTAAAAATGAACATTTAGTAACGGTTAATGAGTTATATAGAAAAACTGCTGAAATTATTGATAGAAAATCATCAATAATGGAAATTTGTTTTTTAATGGTTTCTAAAGGTAATACAAGATTGTATGTAGTGGAAAATGGTACTTATTTTGGAACAATCTTTAGGTCAGATATTATTAAAAAAGTTTTACATATTTAGTAGTTTATATATAATTTTAGGAGGTTAATATGTTATTAGTTTTGGGAATTTTGATTTTTATAGCGGCATTTTATTTGATAATTAGTGAAAAATTGCCATCACCTTATGCAACATTAGGTGCTGGACTATTAATGGCTCTAGCGGGTATTTTAAATGAAGAAGAGATGATGGAAGCTATAGCAGGGCGGTT
>JAGNSM010000116.1 GCA_017988045.1 Fusobacteriaceae bacterium | reverse complement strand
ATATTTGCTGATGTAGGTGTTGCTTTAATTGCTATATTTAATTCCATAAGAGCTTTAAGAGATTAGTTCATATAAAAGGAGTGAAAACTCCTTTTTTCATTGATTTTTATTTATATATGTGGTAAATTAATAGTATAATTAATAAATACAAATTATTATACTAGGAGGTTTCATGCAAAATCTAAAAAACTGTTTTTTTAATATTGCATCTGAAAGAGAAAAAAGTGATTTCATATTAACAAGAGAAAAAAACTATACTTATGGAGAAGTACTAAAATTAGTCAAAACTTCTATGAATAATCTATTAAACTTGGGAGTAAAAAAAGGTGATAGAGTTTCTCTTATTTCTGAGAAATCTCCAGAACAAGTTATTACACTACTATCTATTTGGAGTATTGGAGCAATTGCTGTCCCTATCAACGAAAATCTAAATCATCATGAACTTGATTTTATATTAAAAGATTCTACTCCTACCTTAAATTTATTAAGTAAGAAATATTTTGATTTAATAGAGATTTCTAATAAGATGATTTTATCTGATTTGAATAAAGATTTACCTATTCTTTATTATGAAAATATTTCAGAGAATGACATTGCTTGTTTAATATATACAAGTGGCTCTACTGGAAACCCAAAGGGCGTTATGCTTTCTCATAAGAATTTCTATTCAAATGCAGAATCTGTCGTGGAAATTATTCCTTTTTATCCATCAGACATATCTTATTCTTTGTTGCCTTACTGGCATTCTTTTGCTCTGACTACAGAGCTAATCTCTCCAATTTTAGTTGGTGCTAAAATTGCTATTACAGCAAATCAAAAAACTTTTGCACAAGATTTATCATATTTTAATCCTACAATAATCTTTGTTGTACCAAGAATAGCTGAGTTATTTAAAACAATGATTATTAAAAAAATGCAAAGTTTGGGAGAAGAAACTTATAAAAAATTTCAAGATGCTCATTCATTAGCTATGAAAATAACAGGAAACACTCCTGAAATTTTAGATATTCAAACATACAATAAATTAAAAGAATCGCTATTTAATAGAATAAAATCAACTTTTGGTATTAATTTCAGATTTATGGTATCTGGGGGAGCTCCACTAGATATTAATCTTCAAAGATTTTTTGGAGCAATGGATATAAAAATTATGCAAGGTTATGGTCTCACAGAAGCAAGTCCTGTAATTTCTGTAGACAAAATTGACTCTCATATTTTTGGTTCTTGTGGTACTCTAATATCTTGGATTACAAAAAATGGTGGAGATTTTTCTTTCAGAGATGAAACTGGAAATATTTCTAAAGATATTAAAGGGGAGCTTTTGGTAAAAGGAAGTTCTGTGATGTTAGGATATTGGAATCACAAAGATCAGAGTGCAAAAGCATTAATTGATGGTTGGCTATATACTGGGGATATGGGATATTTCGAAAAAGATAAGCTCTTCTTAAATGGTAGAAAAAGTAATATGATTGTACTTGGTGGCGGAGAAAATATACATCCTGAATTTCTTGAAAATATCTTGAGAGAATCAGAATTTATTAATGACATCATGATTTTTGGAGATAAGCTTAAAAATCTATATGCAGTTGTTGCCATTGATGAATCTTTTGAAAACAATGGAGACTTACATAGTAAAATCAAAGAGGATATTAAGAAATTAACTAAAGATTTAAGTACATTTCAAAAGCCTAAAGATTTCATTTTAGTTCCTTCTTTTAATTCTGAAAATGGAACTTATACTGCTACTCAAAAAATTAAAAGATATCAAGTTATAATGCTTTATAAAGAAGACATTAATACTTTATTAAAATCGCATGGAGAATCAATTTTATTTGATTAATAATATTTGAGACTTTACTGGAGGTGATAAAATGTATTTATACCCTAACAATAGAAAAATATTTGTAAATATTTGGGATACTGTTGCAAACCCCAAAGGCGTCATTCAAATAATTCATGGAATGAGTGAGTGTGGGGCTAGATACGAACAATTCGCACATTACTTTAATTTAAAGGGATATATTGTTATTGCCAATGACCATTATGGACATAACAATTCAGTAGAAGCCTATTTTGGCGAACTTCCTAAAGAAGGATTTAAAATATTTGCTGAAGATGAACTTTTTATTACTAATTATATAAATGAAGTGTATAAATTACCAATACATATATTGGGACATAGTATGGGCTCATTTATCACACAGTATTTAATGTTAAAAGATTCCAATTTTATTAACTCTTATACTCTTTTAGGCTCAAATTATACTCGTAATTTGAAGACTTATATGGGCAGTAAGTTTATTAACTTTCTTTCTGTTTTTAGAAAGAAAAAACAGGATTTTTTTATTGATAAATTAATGTTTGGAAACTTTAATGACCACTTTGAAAAAAGAACTAAGTTTGATTGGCTTTCTAAAAATATGAGAAATGTTGATGATTACATAAACGACCCAAATTGTGGACAAATATATCCTACTTTATTTTACAAATCTTTTGTCAGTGCAATATATAATTTAAATATATCATCTGAATTCAAAAATATTTCTAATAAGAGAAACATTCTTATACTTTCTGGAGCTTCTGACCCTGTTGGGTTATATTCAAAAGGAGTTTTAAGATTAAAAAGCTTCTTTGAATCCAATAATTATAATGTTGAGTTTAAACTCTATAACTCATTAAGACATGAGCTTCTTCATGAAGATGAAAAAGTTGAAGTTTATGAAAAAATATTAAATTTTATTGATTCCAATTAAAAACTCCCATAAAATTGGGAGTTTTTAATTGGAATATTTAATCTTTTATAAACACTAGATTGTTATTACTAGATAACTCTCTATTATAACTGTACTCTTTAAGTTTTAGCGTTTTAATCACTTTGATATTTTCAATCTGATTTTTAATAAGAAGATTTAACATTTCTCCTCTAGCTTTTTTAGAATTAGCAGAAATTTGTTTTAATTCTTTATTTTCGTAGAAATCTATGTTGATAAAATCAACCCTTTTTTTATCTATAAGCTTACTATACTCACTAGATGCTAAATTTATAATAGTTTCATTTTCTGAAAAAAAACTATTTACATATTCAGACCAAAATTTATACAAACTAACATCTTCAAATAATTTTATAGAAAAATCTAGCCTATGTTTTTTTATCTTACAAGTACCGCAAGTAATCCCGTAAAAAGCAGATAAAATAAAAACTTTCTCCTGAATATAATTCCAGTTTTCTTGTATATATTCATCAATTTTCAACTGTCTAAAAGCCAAACCTGAGTATGCTTCTATTGACCTTTTTTCTAGTAAATTATGAAATTCTTGTAAGTCTTTCATAAATTCATCTAACATTAATTCTTTTATTTTGAATTTTTTTCCAACTTCTTCTTTTGATAAATCTACAAGTTTTTTATAAATTTCATTAAATTTATTTGATAAATCTATATCGGAACTATTACATAAATTAGGCTCTCCTTTAAAGTTCATCTCTTTACTAGGAGAAAATATTATCTTCATTAATTCATTTCCTTTACAAATTCTAAAACTTCTTCTATATGTCCATTAACTTTTACTGCTCTCCACTCTTTTACAAGGTTCCCATCTTTATCTATCAAGAAAGTTGATCTTACTATCCCCATATATTCTTTTCCCATCATTTTTTTCAGTTGCCAAACACCATAGTCCTCACACACTTTACCATCTTCATCACTTAATAATAAAAATGGTAAATTATGTTTCTCTATAAATCCATTATGTTTTTTAATACTATCTTTACTTATTCCAAGTATTATTGTTTCTGATGACTGAAATTCTTCAAAACTATCTCTGAAAGAACATGCTTCTGTAGTACATCCCGGAGTATTATCTTTCGGATAAAAATAAACTATTACATTTTTTCCTTTAAAATCTTCTAGTGAAACTACATTTCCATTACTTGCTGGTAAACTAAAATTCTTTGCTTTCATTTTTACCTCCTAATATTCATCTAAAAAGTTATGTACTTCATTACCTTTTTTCCAAGCAATACATTGATTTAAATTTACATTTCTTACTGAATTAAATATTTTAGCCTTAATATCTTTATCATTTAATTCCAAACTTGCAATCAATTCCTTAACTTCTCTTCTTTTTGAAGATGTTTTCCCCGCTGCCACTACACAACCGCAATTCATAGGATTTAAACCATTATATGCAGTAAATTTCTTAATATCTTTTTCTCTTAGGTAATATAAAGGTCTTATTAGCTCAATATCAAAGTTCTGACTTCTCAATTTGGGCATCATAGTCTTAAATTCCCCTGCATAGAACATATTTATAAGTGTAGTTTCCACTACATCATCAAAATGATGTCCCAATGCCAGCTTATTGCACCCTAATTTAGTCGCCATTGTATATAAACTTCCTCTTCTCATTTTTGCACACAGATAACATGGATATTCTTTAGCAACCTTCTCAGCCACTTCAAAGATATTATCATTATATCTTGTACATGGAATATTAAGATGTGCTAAATTTTCATCAAGTCTAACACTGTTTTCTTCATTAAATCCGGGGTTCATAGAAATAAATACCACTTCAAACTTTGTATCGCTAATTCTTTTTAATTCTTGAAAAAGTTTTGCCATTAATAGGCTATCTTTCCCACCGGAAATAGCAACTGCAATCTTGTCACCTTCTTCTACCATTTTATATTCTTTTAATGCCCTTATAAATGGTGACCATAATTTCCCTCTAAATTTTTTCTGTATACTTCTTTCAATTTCTTCTAATGATTTTAGTTCATTAGTATTTATTATTAATTCACAATTAGTATTCATACAACACTCCCTTCCTAAGTATTTTATCATATTTCAAAAAAAGATAAAATAAGTATTGTTTAGATTTCTTATTAATTTAGTAATTTTATATCTTTTTCATAGCAATTTATTCTATAAAACTATATAAATCAATAGTTTGTACTTGGGAAAATAAAAATATTTTTGGAAAATTTTAAATTAATGTGGTATCATTAGTAGTAACAAATCATTTTATTTTGGGGGAATTATGGGATTACTTGATACGAACAATTACTTAACCAGACAAATGAAGCTTTTCATCTTATTTTTTTCTTACTTACTTGTTATAACAGTAGTTTATTTTACTGGTGGAACAAAATTTTCATACCCACATCTTATTTATATTCCAATACTTTTTTCTTCAATTTTTTTCCGATTAGCTGGTGGAATTTTAGGTGGCTTAATTTCTGGAATTATGTTAGCCATTATGCCTTTAGACACTGCTACTTTTCAAATGCAGACAACTGCAAACTGGCTTATGAGATTAATTTTACTTGTTAATTTTGGATTTGTTTCTGGACTAATTTTTAAGATAATAATTAAGCAATATACCAAATTAGAAAAAATTGCTTATTATGATATAATCACTGGATTAGAAAATAAAATAATTTTAAAGAAAAGACTTGATGAATTAAAATTGAAAAATACTAAATTTTCTTTAATCTCTATTTCTATAGACAATATTTTGGAAATTCTTAATCTTGTTGGTCATTCTCAATCGGAGTTACTACTAAAAGAAATAGCCAATTATCTAAATAATTTTAAAGTTAACTCAAATTTTGAGTTATATAACAGTTATACTTTCCGTTTTGAGTTTTTACTTACAAATTTTAGTGATAAATATATTGAAGAGTGGACAAAAGATTTTGTTAAACATATTCAAGACAATCCAATTTTTCTTGATAAAGCTTCTACCTTTTTAAAGCTAACTTTAGGTATTTACGCTTCAAGTGATAATCAAGATAAATCTGATGAGATAATTAAAAAAACTTACTTAGCTATTGATTATGCTAATAGTAGAGGAAGCGATTATGCTTTCTATAATATAAATATGGAAGATAAATTTAGCACAACAACTTTGATTTCAGAAGTAGTTAATTCTCTAAAACATGAGCATTTTCATTTGGAATATCAACCAAAATTAAATTTGCAAGATAATAAAGTCTACGGGGTAGAAGCACTTATTCGTTGGAATCATCCTGTATTAGGAAAAATTTCTCCAATAGATTTTATTCCTCAACTAGAAAAAACAAGCTATATTAACAGCTTAACTTACTGGATTTTAAATAGAGTTATTGAAGATTTAAAAGATTGGAAATCAAAAGGAATTGATTTAAAAATATCTATTAATATTACTCCATATAATATTCAGAGTAAAGAATTTGTTAAAAAAATGCTTCAATTAATGGA
>JAGNSM010000038.1 GCA_017988045.1 Fusobacteriaceae bacterium | reverse complement strand
GCTGCTGCAATTGTTCCCCTTTGATAATGAATATTTGCTCTAAATCTTCCTAAATCTTTTACTCCAAAAGAAAAATCTAATTCTTTTTCAAGCTCAAACTTAACTCTTTGTTCTTCATTTAAAATTGAATAAATAAGCATTTTAGCAGCTTCTGGGTTAAGAGTTTCATCTCCAAAAGCTTCCAATGAACCGTGTTTTCTAAGCATAGGCGGTCTTCCTACAACCAAATGAATATCTGAAGCCTTTTTTTCTTTAGCTTCTTGTAAAATATCAATAATTTTCACTCAAACATTCCCCCATTATAATTAACTAAACATATCTATATTAAGTTTACCTTATTTACAGTAAAAATTACAAGTTTTGTGATAAAATATTATTAATTTTTATAAATATTTATCTTCTTTTGATAAATAGTTCTCTACATAATCTTTTACCCCTTCTTCAAGTGAGTAAAACTCTTTTGTATATCCTGATTCTTTAAGTTTAGTCATATTTGCTTCTGTAAAATATTGATATTTCCCTCTCAAATCTTCTGGCATAGGAACGAATTCTATGTGATTTTCTGCGCCTTTATACTCTTTTAATCCTGAATTTTTAATGGTATTAAGTGCTAAATCATAGAATCCTCTTGCTTTTCCTGTTCCAAGGTTGAATACTCCAGAAACCTTTGGATTCTTAATAAGCCAGCTCATTACTGAAACTATATCTTTTATATAAACAAAATCTCTAAGTTGTTGCCCATCTTCATATCCTTCTTTATGAGATTTGAATAACTTTACTATTCCATCTTTTAAAACTTGATTATGAGCATGGAATACCATAGATGCCATTCTTCCTTTATGATATTCTTGTGGTCCATAAACATTAAAGAATTTTAGCCCTACCCATTGTTTTGGAGTTTCCTCTTGTTTTAATGCCCATACATCAAATATTTTTTTAGAATATCCATATTTATTTAAAGGTCTTAAACTCTCATGTCCTTTTAAATCTAAGTTGTCTTCATATCCGTCTTCACCCATACCATAAGTTGCTGCTGACGAAGCATAAATATATTGGATATTTCTTTCTACTGAAAAATCCCAAAGTTTTTTAGAAAACTCATAATTATTTTTCATTAATAAATCTCCATCTGTTTCTGTAGTTGCAGAAATTGCTCCCATATGAACGATTACTTTTATTTGAGTTGCATTTTTTTCTACTGCTAACCAGTCAAATAACTCATCTTTATCTACCCAATCACAATATTCTCTTTTTGCTATATTTTTCCATTTGTCTTCATTTCTCAATTTATCAACTAAAATTATATCTTTTATTCCCTCTTGATTTAATTGCCATACAAAAGCACTTCCTATAAATCCTGCTGCTCCAGTAACTAATATCATTTTTTACCTCCTAAATTTTATCTCTTTTTCTAATAAAAAATCTTTAATTTATTGTATCACTTATCACAAAGTTTTTCAAATATATATAATTTTCTATTTTAATCTATTCTTTAATTTTTTCAATTCCTCTTCACTTATCCCTTTAGATCCTAAAAGAGTATCAGGTCTATTCATCCCATGAAAATCTGAGCCTCCAGTATACAAAAGACCAAATTTATCACAAAGAATTTTATATATTTCTGTTTCTTTCTGAGTTTGTTCAGGATAATAAACTTCTATTGCGTCTAGCCCTTGTTCTTTTAGTAAAATAACTAATTTTTCTAAAGTTCCTCCACTTAATCCTGTAAGTTTTGGATGAGCAAGAGAAGCTATTCCACCAATTCTTTTTATAAAACTTACAGCTTCCAATGCATTTAGCTCTTTTTTAGGCTCTGAAGCTAGACCCCCTGTTCTGAGATAAATTTTAAAAGCCTCTGCTTTACTATATACAAAACCTTTAGCCATCATAGCATTTGCTATGTGAGCTCGAGAAATCAAATCACCTTTTACTTCTTTTTGCAAATCTTCCATACTTATATAACATTTATATTTTTCAAGTTTTTTAAGAATTTTTTCTGTTCTTTCTACTCTTTCTTTTTTTAGTTTATCCAATAACTCTAAAAGTCTAATATTTTTTTCATCCAAAAAATAACCTAATATATGAACTTCTCCTTCATTGTACTCTGTAGAAAACTCAATTCCATTAATAAATTCAATTTCTAACTCGCTTGCTCTTTTTCTTGCTTCATCTATTCCGTCCAATGTATCGTGGTCAGTTAAGGCCATAACCTTTAACCCTGATTTTTTAGCTTCTTCTACCAGTTCCGTAGGAGTCAATGTCCCATCTGAAGCTGTACTATGCATATGTAAATCTATCATAATTTATCTCCTTATTTAGTTCGTAGCTTAGTCACCCAATGTCATCAACTTAAGGCATTTTTATTCTATTATGACCCAACTGTTGTCATCCCGACAAGAGAGGTATCTTGAGATTTCTCGTACCTCGAAATGACAAATTGTTGAAAAAACAACCCCTTCCTTGTTGTCGTTTCCCATTAACAAGTTGACTGTGTCACAATTATCAAAACGTTTTTTTTGTGGGGGGCAATGGATATTGCCCCAGAACCAATAAATGTGATTCATTTGATATTGTTGACGTCCAATGATTTGTTTGTGAAGTCAGTGTCTAAAAAAATTTTCTGACACTGATAAAAACCCGACATTTCATATTCTCACGGATTAAACGTCACGTTTACGAGGTTTTTAGATACTCTAACTTTTTAAGAAGTTTAGAGTAGTCTTATACAAAGTGGACACGTAGTCCAAGGTTTAGACTCTAAAAACTATTTCTAATTCAAGACCTTTGCACAATCCATTTTTTTAGTACAAAACATAAAATTCTAAGCGTGGGACGCTTAACCCCATAAAAAAACATTATATAAATCCAATAATATTAGTCCGTCCAACGTTAGGTTGGTGCGGTGAAGCTGCATAAGCTTCAGATTTAAATATTTTGTATTTTCTATGTGTACAAACTATCGAATTATGCAAAGCTCTTAATTCAGTATCCAATTTATATTTCCAAAAAGAGAAAGATAGCAAATGCTATCTTCCACAACAATTTTTATATTTTTTACCGCTTCCACAAGAACACGTATCATTTCTTCCTACTTTATCAGTTTTTCTAGGAGAATGTTTTTCTTCTTCAGGAGCTGAGTCTGAACCTTGATGAATAAAGTTCATTCTTTCTGTTCTTGGACGAGGCGCTACTATTTCTGCATCTTCTCTTTCTTTAATTCTAATTTTGAATAAGAATGAAGTAACTTCTTCTCTTATTGTTTTTATCATATCTTCATAAACTTCAGAAGATAACAGTTGATATTGAATTAAAGGATTAGCTTGTCCATAAGCTCTCAAATGTATTCCTTCTTTTAACTGATCTAGAGTTCTTAAGTTTTCTCTCCATCTAGAATCTGTTACTTCAAGAAGTATATATTTTTCTAGTTTTCTTAATAATTCTGAACCTAGAATAGCTTCTTTTTCTTCATAAATTTTAACTAAATCTTCATATAACTTTTCTATAGCACCTTCTACCGAAAGTGTTCTTATTGCTTCTGCATCTATTTCAATGTCATAAAGCTCTTTAAATCTTTCTTGTAGACCTTCTATATCCCAGTCTCCATTAGTTTCTCCACTTAATCTATTTAAGCTTTCAAGAGTAGAAACCTCTTTTATCATTTCCAATATACTTTCTTTTAGATCCTCTTTAGTTATTGCAGCATCTCTACTTGAATAAACAGCAGCTCTTTGTTTGTTCATAACATCATCATATTCAAGAAGTGTCTTTCTTATTCCAAAGTTTCTTCCTTCTACCTTTTTCTGAGCTCCTTCTATAGATCTAGAAATAAGTTTATGTGTTATTGGCTCTCCTTCAGGCATATTAAGTCTTCCCATAATAGCTGAAACTCTTTCAGAACCAAATAATCTCATTAACTCATCATCAAGTGACAGATAGAATTCTGATGCACCAGGATCTCCTTGTCTTCCAGAACGTCCTCTTAATTGGTTATCTATACGTCTAGACTCATGTCTTTCTGTTCCAAGTATAAATAATCCACCAGCTTCCAATACTTTTGCTTTTTCTTCTTCACATTGAGCTTTAAATTTTTCTAAAGCTATTTCATACTCTGGAGTTCCATATTCTGCTACATCTTTCGCCATAGCTTCTGGATTTCCTCCAAGCATAATATCTGTTCCCCTACCTGCCATATTTGTAGCTATTGTTACTGCTCCAAATCTTCCTGCTTGAGCAACTATTTCAGCTTCTCTTTCATGTTGTTTAGCATTTAAGACATTATGAGGTACTTTTCTTCTTTTTAACATTTCAGATAACATTTCTGAACTTGAAATTGATATTGTTCCAACTAATACTGGTTGTCCTTTTTTATGTAATTCTTCAATTTTATCAATAATAGCTTTTATTTTTTCATCATGAGTTCTATAAATAACGTCCTCACTATCTATTCTGATAATAGGTTTGTTCGTAGGAATTATATTAACTCCCAAATTGTATGTATGCATAAATTCTGAAGCTTCAGTTTCAGCAGTACCAGTCATTCCAGATAGTTTTTTATACATTCTAAAATAGTTTTGAAGAGTTATTGAAGCAAGAGTTTGATTTTCTCCAGCAATATTAACTCCTTCTTTTGCTTCGATAGCTTGATGAAGTCCTTCTGAATATCTTCTACCGTCCAACGCTCTTCCTGTAAACTCATCAATAATAACTACTTGTTCATCTCTTACTAGATAATCTTTATCTCTTGTAAATAGTTCTTTTGCTCTTATTGCTTGAAGCAGATAATGTGTAAGTTCTACACTTTCTGGAGAATATAGGTTATCTATTTTCAAGATTTCCTCTACTCTTTTTACCCCTTTTTCTGTAAGAACAACTGAATTTCCTTTTTCATCTACTTCATAATGTCCCCATTTTTCATCAGGTATATCTATAGACCTTTTTAATTTAGGATCTTTTATCTTTTCTGTTTCATAACTTCTTACTAATTGTCTAGCTACATCATTAAATATTGTATACCATTTTGTTGTCTGCTCACTTGCTCCTGATATTATTAAAGGTGTTCTAGCCTCATCGATAAGTATCGAATCCACCTCATCCACTAATGCATAATTAAGAGGTCTTTGCGATCTTTGAGAAATATCTGCAACCATGTTGTCTCTCAAATAATCAAATCCAAATTCACTGTTTGTTCCATATGTAATATCGCAATTATAAGCTTCTTTTCTCTCTGCTGGATCCATCCCATTGGTAATAACACCAACTGTTAATCCTAAAAATCTATAAACTCTACCCATAAGTTCTTTATCACGAGTTGCTAAGTAATCATTTACTGTTATTACATGACAACCTTTTCCACTCAGGGCATTTAGATAAACAGGTCCTGTGGCTACTAGAGTTTTTCCTTCTCCAGTTTTCATTTCTGATACTTTTCCTTCATTTAGTACAATTCCACCGATTAATTGCACATCGTAATGTCTAAGCCCCAAAGATCTCTTAGACGCTTCTCTTACTACTGCAAAAGCCTCAGTTAATATATCATCTAGAGTTTCTCCTTTATCTAATCTTGCTCTAAATTCTACTGTTTTCCCCTTTAACTCTTCATCACTTAAAGAACTAATAGTTGGTTCAAATTTATTTATTTCATCAACTATTTTTCTGATTCTTTTAAGGTCACGATCATTTTTCGTTCCGAAAATTTTACTTAATACATTCAGCATAACTATCTCCTTGTTCTTATATTAGTTTGCATGTAAAAGTTTAGTCTTTTACCAAAATATACTAACATATCCCAAATGATTAGTCAAATTTTAATAATCCCCTGTTTTATAAATATATTACCCTTATCTCAAATATTTTTCTGATTCAAAATATACTTTCCCTTTATCTGTTAACAGTCCATAAATAGGGATTAATCTCTCTAAAAGTATCTCTTGCAAGTCCAAATCTTCAACTCTTTTTACATCTCTTCCCTCAAGTTCATATCTAAAAAATCTAAAATTTTCTAAATACCATATTATTTTTATTGCATTATTTAGGACAAAATCACTAATATTTTTTTGTATATACTCTTTTTCCTGTAAAAACTTAAATATATCATTAAATACCTTTTCTCTCTTAGTTTGATTCTCAATAAAAATCGCTTCAAGCTCCCTATCTCTCTTAAATAAAATATTAAGTTCATTATATAAAAATTTATATTTTATTGCTGTTTTAGTATCATCAAATAAGAGCGATTCAAGTATCATGTCTTCTTTTTTAGGAAAATTTTCCCTGAAAACTTCATCATACTCTTCAATCATTCTTTGAAGCAAAGTTCTTATTATGGACTCTTTATTCTTAAAGTGATAGTATAAATTTCCTGTGCTCATGTCCAAGGCTTTTGCAATATGGTTTGTAGAGATATTACTACTTCCTTCTGAATTAAAAAGTTCTAGTGCTTTATTTAATATTTTATCTTTAGTATTCATTTTTCCCCTATTCTACAATAATGTCCCATATATCTCTTCTAAGACTTGTTGGCTCTCCGTACTCTTTTACATAACCTACCCTAAGAACCATTTGTACTGGTTCAGTTAGTCCTAATTTCCCTGATATTTCATCTTTCCAAGGTTCTACATGTAATACTGCACTCATTGGATGGACTGCTATTTTCAACTCATTAGCTTTTAACAGTATTTTTTCCATAGTTCTTCCAGTATCTATCAAGTCAGAAATTGAATTCGAACTGCTTTTTACAACTAAATAACCCGAGCAGTTTTCAGTTTGCTTTTTAGCTACTTTTATTCCTGAATTTACAAATATATTTGATTTAATCGTTTTTTCAGTTACAAGAGGATAGTAGAAATATTTTTTTATTCCACCCATACCCATCATTTCTGCACTCATACCATCTTTTTTCTCTTTTGCTTCCTTGTCAGAAAGTCTTATCCATTTTGCCAACTCATCTTGGACACCTTTATCTATGGCCTCTTTTTCAAAAGCTTTATATACCGATTCTTTCAAATATTTTCCTTTTTCAGATTCCAAATCATAGTATGTTACATTGCTTTTGTTGATGTCCAATATTTCAGAGATATCTTTAGATTTCAAATCTTCTTTTAAAAATAAAGTTTTTACACTATGTCTTTCTTCTATATTTTTTATGATATTATCGGTATTGGTAAACTCTTTTTTGTTCAAAATTAATTTTGCTACACTATTATCTTCTCCAAAACTATTAAAAGACTTAACTTCTACCTCATAATTATACTTTTTCGCACCTTCAACAAAATTTTCTATAAAAGCTCCTATGGAAATTAGAGCTTCTCTATTTTGCGGGTCTGATGACTCAAGTTTTCTATTTTTATCCCACAATACTAAAACTTCGTTTTCATTAATAATTTTTATCTTCCACATCTGAGCATTATGACTACTGGGAGCAAGAGTTCCCATTCTTATAATATCTTGAAGTTCTGGACTTATATTCATTTTATTTTTCACCTTAATTTCACTCTCTTTTTCCACTCCAATACATCCAGCTATAATCATCAAAAACATCCCTAACCAAGTTACTTTTTTCATCTTTCCCTCCCTAAAATCTATACATTCCCATTAAAGTAAAACTTTTATTTGCCATATGTTTTATTAGACTATGATTGTAGTTATGACCGTTAAGAGCCTCTACATTATAAGAAAAATAAACTCCTGCCTTTTGCGAAAAAAACATTGCAGCTCCCAGCTCAAACTCTCCTCTTATGGAGCCATTCAAATCTTTGTACTCTCCACCAGTAAGAGCAGATTCTTCCGCCGTCATTCCATAATAATAATTCACATAATTTTTATCACTGTAAACGGCACTTGCCGAAGGTAAGAAGTATAAGAATTCAAATATTTTTAAAGTATATGCCGCCTTTAACTTAATATTATTTCCTTCTGAACTGAAATCCCTATAACCACTTAATGATAAATCAAGATTATCTATTTTTTTTGAAACCTTAACACCTGCAAGCATTGGGTTTTCTCTTGTTTCCAAAAGAGCATTACTACCAGTAAGTTCACCTTTTTCAAAACCTTCTGTACTATCTTTTTTTACAAAAGGTGTCAACTCCACATTTCCAAAATCAAAATTATATCCAATTTCAGACCCTTGTAAATAAGCATTGTTGTAAGTCACATTTAAAAAAGGATATAACTTGTCATCTCCGCCTATATATTTTGAAAGTTTATAATAACCTCCCAAACCTAACCTATTATCTTCGGCTCTTACTCCCAACGCTATTATTACAAACAACATCATAATTATTTTTTTCAAAACAACCCCTCCTCTATTCGAGTTTTTACTCTAATTTATAATAATAGTTTTTCTTGGAATTGTCAACATTCTTTTTTATAAAACTTAATTTTATAATTAATAGTATCTTGAATAAACTCTATTAAATAATTTCAAAAGCCTTTTAATCCTCAAGTAAACACTCTAAAATTGACTTTTTATTAGATAATTAAAGCTTTTAAGCCTTCCTCTTAACGAGACTATGTCACAATTATCAAAACATATTTTTTTGTAGGGGGCAATGGATATTGCCCCAGAATCAATAAATGTAATTCATTTTGATATTGTTGATGTCCAATGTTTTGTCCATGAAGTCAGTGTCTAAAAAACTTTTCTGACACTGACAAAAACCCGACTTTTTGCCTTTAAATATTTTACCAAGTTGATAACACATAGTCCAAGACTTTCAATACTATCTTTGATTTCTATAATCATAAATATATCTGCATAAAAAAAACTGAAGAATCTAATCTTCAGTTTTCCCTAATATATCTTCTACCCTAAAAAATTCCTTACCTTTTTCTGTCAAAAATCCATAAAAAGGTAGAAGTTTTTTAATTTCTATACTTTCTTTGGTTTCTTTACCGTCCAAGCTTCTGAGAAGTGGATTATAAGCTCCGTTAAAATAGATTATTTTTATAATTTTTTCAATTACCTCTTCTTTTATATCGGCTACTAAAATCTCTTGATTTTGAAGCAGTTTAAAAATCATATACAGATATTTTTCTCTTTTCTCCATAACTTCGTTATTCAACTTACGAAAATTCTCATCATTTTTTATTAGTATATTCGCTTCTTTGCTAAAAAAACTATATTCTTCTAAAAAATCAGAATCATCAATAAGAATTATGTCTCTATTAAATCCTCTAACAAAATCAATCTGTTTATTAAATTTATCATCATACTCTTTATTCATTTTAATAAAAAGCTCTACTATCATCTCTTCTTTATTCTTAAAATAATAATAAAGAGTTCCAGTACTTATATCTGTTTTTTTTGCTATTTCATTGGTAGAAATATTTTCACTTCCAAATTCATTAAATAATTTTAGTGAAACTTGAAGAATCTCAGTTCTTACATCCATATTTCCTCCCACTAAAACAAACTTTGTTGCTCTGCTTTTTTATCTGATTTCTCTTCAGATTTTTCTACTTCTTCTACCATTTCTTCTTTATCACTATCTTTTTCACTATTAATCATATCAAAAAAATCTTTTTCACTTATTATTTTTACTGTTCCTAGAGCTTGAGCTTTTTCCAACTTACTTCCAGCATCTTCACCAACAATAAGAAAATCAAGTTTTTTACTAACACTTCCAAGATTTGTTCCACCTAATTTTTCAACCACATCTTTTATCTCACTTCTACCAAAATGTTCCAACTTCCCAGTAAATAAAAATGTCTTTCCACTAAATACTTCGTTACCAGTATTTTCTTTGGCTTTATTTTCATAATTTATTCCATGAGATTTTAGTCTATTCAATAACTCAACACTTTCCTCATCTCTAAAAAAATTATAAACAGATTGAGCTACTTTATCTCCCACTTGATCAATAGAAAGCAGTTCTTCTACCTCCATTTTAGCGAGATTATCAATATTTCCGCTTACATCTGCCAAAAGATTTGCCAAGAACTTCCCAACAAAAGGAATTCCAAGAGCATAAAGTGTTTTGCTATAAGGCCTGCTTTTACTATCTTCTATTGATTTAATTAGATTATCTACAGATTTTTCTCCCATTTTATCAAGAGTCATAAGTTCTTCTCTGTAATTTTTAAGAAGATATATATCGCTCACATCTGATATTTTTCCTATTTCTATGAACTTCTCTATAATTTTACTTCCCAATCCGTCAATGCTCATTGCATCTCTTGATACAAAATACTCTATTTTCCTTTGAGTTTTAGCGTCACAATTTGGATTTGGACATTTTAGAGCTACTAATCCTTCCTCTTGAAGTAGTTCAGTATCACATATGGGACAATGAGTTGGAGGAATTATCTCTTGTTCTTCTCCTGTCCTTTCCTCTTTAACAACCTTTATAACTTGAGGTATAATTTCCGCAGCTTTCTCAATAAACACTTTATCCCCAATTTTTATATCTTTTCTTCTTACTTCATCAAAATTATGAAGACTGGCTCTTCTAACTACACTTCCCGAAACTTCTACCGCTTCCAGTTCTGCTACAGGTGTCACAGCTCCAGTTCTTCCTACTTGATAAGTAACTCCCAACATTCTTGTAGTTACTTGCTTTGCAGGAAATTTATAAGCTATAGACCATCTTGGTGCTTTTGTGGTATTCCCCAACAAAGCATGATGTTCGTAATCATTAATTTTAATTACTAACCCATCAGTTTCATATGGAAGATTGTGTCTCTCTTTTTCCCAATAAATTATTCTCTCTTCTAACTCTTCTATACTCTTGCAAACTTCACATACTCCAGAAGTTTTTAATCCCATTTTCTCTATATACTCAAAACTCTCTTTATGCTTAGTTATTCCGTAATTTTCTCCGTTTACTAGATAATAAAAATAACAATCAAGCTCTCTGTCTTTTACTATAGAAGCGTCCAATTGTCTGATTGTTCCTGATGCAGCATTTCTGGGATTTGCAAAAACTTCTTCTCCATTTGCAAATCTTCTTGCGTTCAGTTCTCCAAACTTAGCAAGAGGCAAAACTATCTCGCCCCTTACTTCCAAACTTACTCTTTCCTTCAAATAATGTGGAATTGATTCTATCTCCATTATATTTTCTGTAACATCTTCCCCAATAACTCCATCTCCACGAGTTATGGCTTGCACAAGCCGTCCATCTTCATAAATTACACTTATACTTAATCCATCTAGCTTTAACTCTAGAGCATACTCCATCTCTTCATCTATTGTTTTCTTTGCTCTAACTATAAAATCAGCTACATCTCCAATATTATAGCTATTGGACAAGCTAAGCATAGCTTGTTTATGAGTAACTTTGTTAAACTTAGTATCTTTAAAATGTGAACCTACCTTATCAGTTGGAGAATTTTTAGATTTAATCTCAGGATATTTCTCCTCTAAAGCCTCTACCTCTTTCAGCATAGTGTCGTATTCTACATCAGAAACCAAGCTTTCATTTTTTTCATAATAGTAATAATTATATTTGTGCAGAAGATTTATAAGTTCTTCGTATCTTTTTTTTATATTTTCCATAATTTCTCCCAGATTAATTTTTTCAACAAATTATACCAAAAAAAATTAAAGAGCGAAACTCTTTTCGCTCTTAATAATTTTTAATTAAATTATAATTATAATCCTAATAAGTTAAATAAAACTTTTTGTGAAAATTCTATTTCTTTTTTGATATCAATTTTTTTAGATACTTTTAATTTGTTATAAACATCTTTAGCTCTTAATTCTTCAATATTAATTACTAAGTTTAGTAAATAATCTATTCTTTCTTTATCATAATCTAATTCAGCAAAATTTTCTTTTAATAATTTTTCTACTGCTGCTTTAGTTCTACTAGTTCTTCTTTCTTCAGATTCATTAATTACTAATGAAGCTCTTCCACTTTCAGTTCCTAAGTTATCATACATAACAAAGAATTCTCCATTATGTGCATAATATTCATATTTCAATTTTACCCAAGCAGCTATTTTTTCTTTTAAGTTTTTTCCAGCTTCAAGAGTTTCATCAATTTTATCTAAGAATCCTTCATAGTATTCTTTTACTATCTCTTCTAATATTCCTTCTTTCGAATCGAACATAAAATAGAATGAACCTGTAGTAGTTTCTAATGCTTCACAAATATCTTTGATACTTGTATCTTTATACCCTCTTTTGTAAAATAATTCCTCTGTCGTTTTAACGAATTTCTTTCTTTTTTCTTGTGTTGTTTTTCTCACAACTACTCACCTCTTTCAATAATTTTAGTGTAATATAATATTTATAAAGTTTTTCACTTGACTAAGAATGTTCTATCTATAAAATTCTTTTAAATTTTAAGATATTGATATTGTAATTTAATATTTGTTTTTTGTCAATGAATTTTTTTCCAAAAATCAAACAGTTTTCTTGCTTTTTTCATACTTTTTACACCAAAATTCAGTTTTGTTTTAAAAAAATTAAAATGTCGGTTTTATTGCTGACTTTCCGTGTTTTATTTTTTTAAAAACAAGTTAATATTATTTCTATTATTAATTATACTCTCGAAAAAATAAAAAAAGAACCTTTTTATTAAAAAATTTACTTTCTTGATAAAATTAAACTTTTTTGATAAAATATATTTAAAAATATTCAGGAGGCACAAATGTCAAAAATTTTAGTTATGGGTCATAAAAATCCCGATACAGATTCAATTTGTTCAGCTATATCTTATGCTAATTTAAAGAAAGAATTAGGCTTTGAGGTAGAGGCTGTAAGACTTGGAACTATAAGTAAAGAAACTCAATTTATATTAGATTATTTAAATATGGATGCTCCTAGATTAATAGAATCAGTAAACTCTGGAGACCAAATAATCCTTGTTGACCACAACGAAGCTGGTCAATCAGTAGATGGAAGAGATAATGCTACAATCCTAGAAATCATCGATCACCACAAAATTGATTTAAAAACTTCTGATCCTATTAATTTAAGATTTGAAACTGTTGGATGTTCTTCAACTATTATCTCTAAAATATATGAAGAAAAAGGTGTAGCTATCACAAAAGAGATGGCAACAGTTATGCTATCTGCAATAATGTCAGATACTCTTATCTTCAAATCTCCTACTTGCACAGAAGAGGACGTTAAACAAGGTAAAAAACTAGCTGAAATTTCTGGACTAGATTATGAAGTGTATGGAAAAGATTTATTAATAGCTGGAACTTCTTTAGACGACAAAACTGCTTATGAAATAGTTAATATTGATTGCAAACCTTTTGAATTTGGAACTCAAAAAGCTGCTGTAGCTCAAGTAAATACTGTTGAAATTTCTGCTGTACTTGCTAGAAAAGAGGAACTTGAAACTGTTATGAAAGAACTTATGGCAAAAGATGGGTTAGATTTCGTAACTTTAATGATTACTGATATTATTACAAACTCAACTGAGCTTTATGTTGTTGGAGATAAAACTCTTACTATCAAAACTTTTGGAATGTCTGAAGGGGCAGAAACTGTATTCTTACCAAATGTAGTTTCAAGAAAAAAACAAATAGTTCCTCCATATACAGATATGGCGAAATAGTTAGTAATTAAAAAAAATTAGAGGTCGATTTTATATCGACCCTGTTTTTATATTTTGTATTAATATTTCCAACTTTATGCCCTTCTCTATTTTCACATCAAAAATTTCTCATTGTCCATTTCTCTAATTAATGATATAATTAATAGTTAAATAAAAAATAGTAGTTTTGGAGGAAAATTGAAAAAACCCATAAAAAGACAACATAAAAAAAACCCTACTCTCATGGTAGTAGAAAATAAAGAACTTTTAGCATTTCTTGTTGAAAAATTAGAAGGGCAAAGCAGAACAAATATCAAAAAATTATTAAGTGAAAGACAAATTCTAGTAAATGGAATCGTTTATACTCAATTTAATCATCCTTTAGTAAAGGGCGATAAAGTAGAGATTCTTTATACTAAAATTCGTGGACAAAAAATTGTTGGTTTGAAAATTGTATATGAAGATGATGAGCTTCTTGTTGTAGATAAAGAACCTGGAATTCTTTCTATCTCTACTGATAAAGAAAGAGAAAAAACAGCTTACAGTACTCTAAAAGCTTACCTTAAAGAAAAGAATCAAATGAATAAAATATTCATAGTTCACCGTTTAGATAGAGAAACTTCTGGTGTTATGATATTTGCTAAATCTGAAGAAATGCAACAAAAACTACAAGCTAACTGGTCTGAAATAGTTTTAGAAAGAATGTATGTAGCTATCGTTGAAGGTAGAGTTGCTAAAGACGAAGACGTTATCGAATCGTATCTTAAAGAAAACTCAGTATTTGTAACTACTTCAAGTAATACTGATAAATTTGGTGGAAAACTAGCTATAAGTAATTATAAAGTAGTAAAAAGAAGTCCTGCATTTTCAATGGTAGAAGTAAAAATTGATACTGGTAGAAAAAATCAAATTCGTGTACACATGAAAGATATTGGACATCCTATTGTTGGAGATACTAAATATGGTTCTAAGAAAAATCCTTTGAACAGAGTTGGATTACATGCTAAAAATATAATTTTCAAGCATCCTAAATCTGGTAAAATCATGGAATTTATATCTCCATTACCTACTAGATTTAATGAAATGTTCAAATTAAAAGCTGACAAAAAATAAGAAAAGCTGCCTCGGCAGCTTTTTAATTTACTGAATAAAATACAGATAAGAAACTTAATATACTTCCACCCATTACAAATAAGTGCCAAATGGCATGAGTGTATTTAACATTTTTCATCATATAAAATATTGTTCCTAGCGAGTATGTTATTCCACTAGCTACCAATAGATTTAGAGCTAATGGTGATAAATTCATCTTCAAATTTTTAAATACAACAACTATCATCCATCCCATAACAAGGTAAATAATCGTTGATAGCAGCTTAAATCTCCCTGCAAATTTTATTTTGAACAGTATTCCCAAAGTAGTCAATCCCCATTGCAATCCAAATATTATCCAAGCTGCTGCACCTTGCACTACTGTTAACAAATATGGTGTGTAAGTTCCTGAAATGAGTATATATATTGCTGAATGATCTAATATTTTAAATACTTTTCTAACTTTACTATTGTAAGGTAACATGTGATAAATTGCTGACATACTATATAATAACAATAATGAAATTCCAAAAACAACAAATCCAATTACGTGCTTCGCATTTCCTAATTTCGCTCCTCTATATGCCAAAATTGCTATGGCAGCTATCGAAAGCCCTGCTCCAAGAAAATGCGTAATACTATTCGCTATATCTTCACTTTTACTATAATTTTTTTCCATAAATTCACCTCTACTGAAAGTATACCATATTTATACATTTTAAAGTCAAAGTATTTCATTCACTAAAAAAGAAAAGACTTGGATTATTTTTCCACTCACCTATTTTCTCTCCATTTTTGTAGTTTCCCTCTTCTAAAAGATACTCGTGAGGCCATTGGTATTTTTGATATAATCCATTTAAATCGTCTTCTTTATAATTTTTTCTTTCTGCTATTATTCCATTCAAATAATATTCCCAAGTTTCTTCTTTTTTATTTTCATTATAATGTCCTTTCCATATAAGTTCATCTCTATTTTCTATGTCTTCACTATAGTAATCATTGGGATAAAACAGTTCATATCTTCCATTTCTTACTATGTCTCCTAGTTTACTAATATCCTTATTTTTTCTATATCCTTCAAAGATTTCTTTCACTCCATAATATCCAGATTCAGAAGCCATAATAATAAAGATTTCTTTACTATTTTCTCTTATTGAAAATAGCTTTAATCCTCTTACATAAGTTGTATAAACTTTTTCTATCTCACTATTCAAATCTAGGATTTCTCCTCTTTTTTCTACTGGAAAATATTCTCCAATATACTGTGCTTTACTTATATCGTAAGATTTGAACCAACTTTCTTTTGGACTATTTTTAAAAAAAGTATAATTAATTGCTTCTTTAAATTTGTTATTTTCATCATACAACAAATATTGTACTAATTCACTCTTATCATTGTAATTATATTTTTCAGTTTCTTTATTCTCTTTTGTTATAGTTATACTTTTAAGTTTTTTAGTTTTACTATCTATAAACTCTATTTTTTTCAAAACATTATTTTCAAAATACTCTATACTTCCCTCTACCTGATTTATCCATTTCCCTTCTTTTTTGCCATTTATATAGTTCCCTTTAGTGTTATAATCATACCCTATATATTCACTTTCTCCATTTAATATTCCATTTTTATAAGTCTCTTTTTTTTGTTCTTCCTCTCCAATATATACAAGTTTCCCATTATTAATAAGCTTTCCAGCATTTTCATAAGCTTCATACAAATAAGTTAACTCAAACCCATTGGCTGTATAACAAAATTTTCCATATAAATTTGTATCAAACTTTTTTATATAATAGTTAGCATGGTAAGAATCATTTACTTTTTTGTCATTCTCATCAAAATATCCTAGAAATTCTCCTTTATCAAAATCTATTTTTTTATTAGAAAACTCTTTTTGATAATATTTATAATTGCTAATGCTATTATAATTTAGTGGATAATAAGTATTCAACTCGTCACGAACAAGATAAAAATTCAGCTTTTGTGTGTTAGAAAACTTTTTATTCAGCTTATCTTCCAAATATTTAAATCTATAAAAATAAGGCTTTTCCCACAGATATTCCCTATTGTTATTTTCTAAGCTGTACACGTATATGCTGTTTTTATTGTTGTAATTTGTCAGCACAATAATCTCTTCTGTTCCCTCTCCTGATACATCATAAAAAAATACACTCAAAATTTTTGTATTTTTTTTATAACTATTTATTGTACTAATTTCTCTCCCATTATTATCAATTATTATTACTTTAACACTATTGTTTCCTTCCCAAAATTCCAAACTATCTTTTGGATAATTACCATTACCAAAAGTAGTTCCATAAACTTCATCTAAACTTAGCACTTTATGAATAGTCTTAGCATAAACATTTATTGACAAAATAAATATTGATAAAACTAATAAATTTATATTTTTCATCTTCCCCTCCTTTTTTTATTGTAACACAATATTTTTATTTTTTTAATCTCTCTAATCAAAAAAATAGGAAGCTTTCGCTTCCTAAATCAAATTTTAATCATTCTTTTTATTTACAACAAACTCTATTGGACAACCTTCAAATCCAAAGGCTTCTCTAAATTTATTCTCAAGATATCTGATATAAGAGAAATGTAGTAAGTCTGGATGATTACAGAATATTGCAAATATTGGTGGAGCTGCTGAAATTTGTGTAGCATAGTTAATTTTAATTGCTCTACCTTTTCTTGTTGGTGGTTCATTAACTGCAATGGCATCTTTAAGTACTGAGTTAAGAAGCCCTGTAGAGATTCTTTTTGTATACTCTTCATAAATATGATTAGCCATTTTTAGTATATTCAGAACTCTTTGCCCTGTAAATGCAGAGATAAATAGAATTGGAGCATAAGACAGGAATGGTAAATCTACTCTTAAACCTTCTTCAAATTTTTTCATAGTTTTATTATCTTTTTCTAATAAATCCCATTTATTTACGCAAATAATAAGAGGTTTTTTCTCTTCATGAGCAATTCCTGCTATTCTTTTATCTTGGTCTGTAAGTCCTTCTACCGCATCAAGCATCATAACGCATACATCTGCTCTACCTATTGCTTTCATAGCTCTAAGTACTGAATAATATTCCAAATCTTCTTCTATCTTAGATTTTCTTCTTATTCCTGCTGTATCTATAATTACATATTTTTCTTCATTGTATTCAAAAGCAGTATCAATTGCATCTCTTGTAGTTCCTGCAACATCACTAACTATAGTTCTTTCGCTTCCTACAAGTCTGTTTGTAAGAGATGATTTTCCTGCATTAGGTCTTCCTATTATAGCAAGTTTTAATCCTTCTTCCTCTTCTGGAAACTCAAGTTTAGCAATATGTCCAATAACTGAGTCTAGCATATCTCCCAAGTTAATTTTGTGTTCTGCTGAAACAGGAATCATATCTTCAAATCCTAATCCCCAAAACTCATAAAGGTCATCACTTTGCTTTTGCATGTTATCCACTTTATTAACAACAATAATAACTGGTTTATTTTTCTTTCTTAATATTGTAGCAATCTCTTCATCAAGAGCTGTAATTCCAGCTTTTGCTTCTACCAAAAATAATATAACACTTGCCTCTAGCATTGCAACTTCAGCTTGTTTTTTTATATTACTCATCATAAATTCATTATTTCTTGGCTCAAGTCCTCCTGTATCTACAAGAACAAACTCTGTTCCACTCCACTCTGTTTCTCTATAAAGCCTATCTCTAGTAACACCTGGTTGATTATCAACTATGGCTGCTCTTTCTCCAACTAATTTATTAAAAAGTGTTGATTTTCCAACGTTTGGTCTTCCTACAATAGCAACTATTGGTTTCATTTAAACCTCCTCTATTTCCTATCAAGTTTTTTTCTGACTGTTAATCTGTCTTTTTGTTTTTCCTTCTTTTTAAGGTCTTTTTCTACAAAGATTTTCTTATTAGTAAAAGGATTTATTTCTGTATAATACATAAGTGTTGAATAAGT
>JAGNSM010000037.1 GCA_017988045.1 Fusobacteriaceae bacterium | reverse complement strand
TTTAAACCTTTTGTTTATTTCACAGCCCTTGAAAAAGGTTATGAAATGAGTTCTATGATTGAGGATAAACCTGTTACTTATGGAAACTGGAGTCCTAGAAACTACGGTAATAAATATTCAAATATGCCTGTAAGCTTATTGCAAGCATTAGATAAATCTCTTAACTCTGTAACAGTTCAACTTATGAATGCAGTTGGTCCTGATGCAGTAATTGATAGAGCTAGAAAAGCTGGATTTACTTCAGATATACCTAAAGAACTTTCTATTTCTTTGGGAACTATGAGTGTTTCTCCTTTAGAGCTTGCTCGTGCCTATGCACCCTTTGCAAATGGTGGATATAAAATTAAACCATCTTCTATTATAAAAGTAACTGATAGATTTGATAAAGTTATTTATGAAAATAAAGAAGAAAAAGAACATGTATTTAGTACTCAAAATGTTGCTCTAATAAATTATATGCTTCAAAGTGTTGTTAATAACGGTACTGGTAGAGCTGCTAGAGTTTATTACGGTAAAGGTCAAGTCGCTGTTGGTGGTAAGACAGGAACTACTAATGAATCAAGAAGTGTATGGTTTGCAGGATTTACTCCTGATACAGTTACAACAATCTATATTGGTTATGATGATAATAAGCCTATGGAGAGCTCTGCAACTGGTGGTGGCTCAGTAGCTCCTATCTTTGGTAAGTATTATAACAATATGATTGCTAAAGGGATATACAAGCCTACAATTAGTTTCTCTTTTGTAGGAAATGTAGGTCCATCTAATGATTTGATTTCTACTGAAATGATTGACCCTTTAACTGGTCTTCCTATTGAAGGTACAAGTACTTCAGGTGCTGCTATTAAAAGAGAAAATATGCCTGCTGAGTATTCAAATACTTATGAAGAAGGTTTAGAAGGATTCTTTGATGATACAAGTTCGGAATCAAAACCAAAAGCACAACCTGTAGAAAATAAAGAGAAAACTGATAAAAAGAAAAAAGAAGATATTGATAGTACTTTAGATGAAATTTTTTCTGAAAATTAATTTTTATAAACCAAAGGCTCGCATCTGCGAGCCTTTGTAATTTATATATTATTTGTTAGTTTACTAAATAACCATAATCATATTTTTCAACTTTTGTTTCTATTCCCTTTTCATCATAATAATATTGATTTCCATCAAGATATCCATCAACATAATTATATTTTGCTTTTAAAGTACCAGTTTCATAATACTCTTTTAATTCCCCTTCATAAAAATTAGTAAAAGCATCTACATAACCCTCTTTTTTCACTTTACCATTTTCATAATAAAATTTTGTATAACCTTTGTTTCCATCATATACAATTTCTTCTTCTAGAACACCATTTTTATTATAATAAATTGCTTTACCTGTTTTTACCCATTCACTATTTACTTTTTTCCCTTCAACAGTTCCTTCAACTATTTTTTTATCATAATCAAAATATAATGTTGATTTGTAAGTATCATTTAAATATTGATGTACTTCTTTAATTTTATTGTTTTCATCATAATAATATCCAGTTCCAATTAGTTTACCATCTTTAAATGTACCTTCAAATCTCCAACCATCTTCATAATATGTAGTATATGGACCATTTTCAACATCATTTACAAATATTGTAATAGTATATGCCACACCTTTTAAAAAATTATAACTCATATATTTATACTCTGTGTAATTCTTAGGACTAGTATAGATTAATGCTCTATTCATAAATCCATTATCAAATTCAAAATACGCTTTTTTAACTCCCATTTTATAGAAAGTACCTGAACTTACGTAACCATCAGTTGATTTAAAAGCAAGCCCAGAAAATAATTTATTATTTTTATAAGCCAGTTCTTTTTCCAATTTTATTTTTTCACTATTAACAAAATTTCCAATGAAATATCCTGAAAATTGTGTTTTCCCTACTGTATTATTGATTACTCCATTTGAAAATGTTTTTTCTTGCAAAACATAATTTCCATCTAAAAACTTAATTTTACCGTGGGCTATTCCATATGAAAAATTTCCCTCATAGTCAAGGTCTTCATAATAATTAGCTTTTGAAAAACCATTTCTAACTCCATTAATATATTGTGCTTCACTTGTTACTCCATAATCATCAGAATATCTTACTTTACCAGTAATTAATCCATTAGTATCATATGAATATTCACTTATTACTTCTCTTTTTGAATTAAGAACTTTTTCTTTTGTTTTTACTCCCTTTGAATAAGTTGAATAAGTAGCAAATCCATCTTTTTCTTTTAATAATACCCCTGTAACTTCCTTATCTGTAGCTAACAAATAAGCTTTGCCACCTTGAATAAAAATATCATTCTCCTTAATAAAGCTATCTGCTCCAAAAATAAAACAATTTAAAATTGCAAAAATTAAAATAATTTTTTTCATATTGTCCTCCTATTTTCTTAGTTAAATATGTATACTCTAATTTTTATTAAATCCTTTAATTTTCTATTCTTGTTCACCATAATTATAATTTTCAACTTTAATTTCAATACCTGCTTCATTATAATAATATTTTTTACCATCTAAAACTCCATCTACATAACTATATTTAGATTTAATCTTTCCAGATTCAAAATATTCTTTCCATTCTCCAATAGGATATTGCTCATAATAGTCAACTTGTCCTTCTGACTTTACGACTCCATTTGAAAAAAAAGTTTTCTTATATGCTGTTTGTTCATTATAACTAATTTCAGATTCAATCTTTTGATTTATATCATAGAATATCTCTTTATCTGTTTTTTCCTTTTCTCCATATAAAGAATATTTTCCTTGAGCTTCGCTTTTCTTAAGATTTTTATTATAATCATAATAAGTTATTTCTGTAAAAGTTGTATCTTTAAACTCTTCTACCTTTATAGTTTTATTATTTTTATCATAGTATATTACTTTCCCCATTAGTCTTCCTTTAAGATATTTCCCTTCCATTCTTTGTCCATTAAGAAAATAAACAGATGTATCTCCCTCAGGAATTTCTTTAGAATAATTCGTAACTCCAGATAATATACCTTTATTTATTTCTTTCATAAAGTCATATTTAATATAGCTATCTATACCTTTATATATTTTTGCAGAACCCATAAATCCATCCTGAAATGAAAAATCTGCAACTTTATCTCCTAGTTTATAATAGCTTGCTTCTGAAACATAGCCGTTTACCTCTTTAACTGAAAGCCCCGTAAAAGGTTTGCTATTTTCTTGTGCTTTTCCATTATTGTTGAATGTAATTTTATTTTGATTAATAAATTTAGTTGAAAAATAATCTTTGAATATAAAACTGCTATTTTTATTACTTTCTAATCCATTATTAAAAATTTTATCTTCAGTAATATACTGTTCATTCAAAATTTTTAATTTTCCATTAGCTACTCCATTCAAAAATTCACCTTCAAAATCAAATTCTCCATAGTATGTTTGATTTGCTTTTCCATTTATTATTCCATTTTTTACATCTGCTATTATTGTTTCCTCATATTCGTTTGTAAAATTAACTTTTCCATTTATTAGGTTGTCTGCTCCAATAGAAAATTCAGAGACTACTTCTCTTTTATTATTTAATACTCTTTCTTTAATCTTATTTCCATTTTCATAAGTTGTGTATATAGAATTACCCTCTAACTCTGTTACTACTACTCCTGATACAATTTTTTCATCTCTTACATAATAAGCCTTGCCATTTTCAGTATATATTTCTTTATTATTAATAACTTCATTTGCAAAAAGTGAATTAATAATTAAAATGCTCATTAAAATTTTTTTCATTTTTTCCTCCACTCTAAGATTTTATAATTATAATATTTCATTTACATATAAAAGTCAAGGTATAATAATTACTCTAACTGCTACTTTACCTTTTCAATCTTTTTTAATTCACCATTTTCATATATTTTTATTACCGCTAATTTTTCATTATTATCAAAAAATTGAGTTTCACCATTCAATAATCCATTTGAATAATTATAAATAACTTTCAATTTTCCATTCTTATCATATTCTTTAAGATTTCCTAAGTAATAACTTGAACTTTCAACATAGTCAGAATAAACTTCGCCTTCTTGATAAATATTTTCATTATCAAAAAAATGCTGAATTCTTCCATGACCATTTTCATCAAAATCGATTACAGTATCTTTCTTACCCAATTTATTGTAATAAACTTGATTTCCTATCCATGAATATTGATTATTCTTTTTCTCAATATTTCCTTCAAATTTTATTTTGTTATTTTCAAAATCATAATATTCTTTTACTTCTGCTTTTAGTCCACTATATATCATTACTTTCTCTATGTTCTCTTCTTCATCATAATAATTCCAAGTTCCTAGTTTATCCAAATGTTCACTAAATATATCTCTAAACCCTTCATATTTTTTTGTAGCTTTTTCATTAGGATAATACCCTATTACATATAATGTATCTTCATATTTTATTTGATTTTCTAAAATTTTGCCATTTTCAGAATATAAGGTCTTTTCTCCTTCCCATTCCCATTGGTCATTCCTAAACACAACAGACGTTATACTACTTAATTTCTTAGCTTCTTTATCATAATATTGATATATTTTCCCATTTTCTTTAAATAATTCTGCCTTATAACTTATTTGGTTTTCATTATAAAAAGTCCATAACCCATCTTTATAATTTTGTTCTTTTGAATATAATGTTTTACCTTCATAATTTTTAGTATTTTTTTCATTATTATTAAAATTTATTTGATAATAACCATTATTTTCATACATAAATTTATTAGACAACCTAGAATTTTCATAGTATTCTTCCCAATTCCCAAGTTTTTCCCATTTTAAATCAGCATATTCATATTTCCCTTTAGTTTTTAAGTTTCCATTCTCATAATACTCTTCTACCTTTTTTATATTACCTTCAATTTCCTCAATAGATTTAACTTTTTTGTTAAGATAAAACGAAGTATTCTTCTCATAATTTAACTTGATTTCAGATTTTTTAGAAATTTTATCATCTTCAAAAGAGTAATACTCATAACTTATTTGCTCTTTATCCTTTGAAAAAATCACTTTATTTATCTTATCTTCTAAATATAAAATATCTAATTCAAAGGATTTTTTTAGATAATTTAGTAAATATTCTTTCCCTTTAATCAAATCTTCTTTAGCTGGTTTTACTTCTACTTTTTCTATAATTTCTACGTTTGAATTTTTATTATCCAATTCTATTTTTGTGACTAAATTTTCGGAATTTATAAGTACTGTTAAATTTAAAAAAAATAAAATTCCAATTCTCTTCAAATCATCACCTCTTTAATTTTTATTTTGTAACTACTATATAGTTTACTATATTTAAATGCTTTTTTTAAGCCCTAATATAAAAATATTTCTACTATACTATGAATATCTGATATAATACTTTTATAACTGAAATCTAATAAATAATTTTAATATAGTTTGGGGTGATTTATGAATTATCTTGGTCATAGCTTTTTTTCTAAAGAAAACGAGAGTTTATTTATAACTGGTAATGTTTTAGGTGATTTTTATAAGGGAAGACCCGAAAAATTGGATTATCCTCAAGATTTAGTTAATGGAATCGTCTTTCATAGATATTTAGATAAAATAACAGACGAGAATCCAATCATTCACGATTTGAAGGCTTCTATTACTGATGGTAGGCTTTTTAAAGGTGCAATTATTGATATTTTCTTGGATTATTTTTTAGCAAAAAATTGGAATCATTTTAGTAGTATAAGCCTTGAAATCTATTCAAAAAACTTATACAAATTAATTGGTGATTCTGAATTTTTTTTACCTAAAAATGGGAAAAGAACTTTCTTCTATTTGAAGAAAGAAAACTGGATTTTTAATTATCAATACATTGATTTTATTGAAGATGTCCTATCTAGAATGGGAAGTCACTATAAAAATGGTCATATCTTAAAAAATAGTATTAAATATTTAAAATCAGACCCTAATTTTTATGAAGATAATTTTATGAAATTTATTGATACATTTATCGTTACAACAAAAAAATCAGATTAGAAATCTGATTTTTTTGTTGTAATATTGTCAAACACTGATAGAAGACTCTGTTCCATGGCTTCTAATGAAAACTCTTTAACTTTTTTTAAGGAATTAATTCTTAGCTTTTCCTTAATTTCTTCTCCATCAATTATTCTTTCTAAAATTTTATATATCCCGTTTATATCCCCATCTTCTACCACTAGCGCCGTTTCTTCGTTCTTCATATACAAACTTCCACCTCCACCAGTAAAACCTCCTACGATGCACCCACAAGCCATTGCTTCAAGGGGAGTTAAAGAAAATCCTTCTGGATAACTAAAAGTGAGATATATGTCATGTTTTTTATACTCTTCAATCAATACTTGTGTATGAAGATGCTTATATTTAACATCAAATACAAAATAATCTTTAATTTTTTGTGGCATATCCTTTAAAAATTTATCTATTATTTCCATGTTTTTTCTATATAAAATTAATACACTATTTTTATTTTTCTGAGGAACTTTACAATTATAAAGTTTTAAATCTATACCATTTAAAACACTATATACAGGGACTTTTGTATATTGCTTAATATAGTCCTCACAGTAACCTTTAAGAGTGATTATTCCATCATAATTATAAACTTCTGCTGAACCAATACTATATTTAGAATAATTTTGTACGAATAAAAATTTTTTCCCTTTGGAAAAAAGACTTATTGCACTACACATAGTAGAAGGACAAATTAATACATCATCGTCACATATATTATAAATGAAATCTCTACCCATTCTTTGTGCAGCAGTATCATGATAAAACCAATCTAAATTCATGCCAAATCTATTATCAATCACTATAGGTATAGCTTCTATACCATTTTTATTAAGTATATCACAATGATTAAATATTATTGGAATATCTCCTCTATTTTTATATTTCTCAAAAAACATAATACTGACTTTCTCAAGGATTTTTTTTAGTCCCATAGAAGAAAGTTCATAATCAATACTTGGAGTTAAATAATAAACTTTCAAATATAATCACCTCGCTCTTACTCATATATTATATATTTTATTTATTTTCCTTTTTATTTTTTAAAAAAAATCAGAGACATCCTCTGATTTTAAGTTAATATTCTATTTCTATCTTTTTTTCTAAAATTTTTCTCTTTGAAAAAACTTCTATTCCTAAACTTTCAAAGTCTAGCCATAGCCCATTTAAATCATTTTTTTCTTCAATAATTATCATTTTTAATTTCTTAAATTTTTTAAATAATATCCATTTATTTATAAAAATATTAAAAACACTATTATCCCAATCTTTAAGGAAACTATATAATATTTCTTTAAATTTATCCTTATATGTAAAATTAAATATTAAAGTATATAAGTTTCTAATTTTTCTCTTTTCTCCTATAAAAATAGTTGGTTTATAACACTGAAAAGTCTCGTTTATGTTATCACTAAATATTAAAAGATGTTCAAGATATATTGGAACTATTAAACCTAAACACAATGAACTCATTCTTTCCAAATCGTTGGAATAAACTGTTTCACTTCTACCATAATTTCTTCTAATTCTATGGATTATTCCTTTTAATTCCTCATAACTAATTTCTTCATTATTATAACTTAAAGCAATATCTGAATCTTCCTTGTAAAATTTCATTTTGAAATTTTTATCTACTTTTTTTATAATTTCATTTTCTTCAATAAAATCAATGAAAATATCCTGAATATCTGTTTCATTTCTAATTATATTTATATGCATCCCTAAAAGAAGAGCCGAATAAATTAATCCTATTGTATGAATATTTAAATCCCACAATACATTTATTTTTTCCAATTGACGTTCTTCTAATATAGTTTTATAACTAAAAACTAATCTTCTAAATTCAAAAAACTTAAAATTTGTACCCTCAATTACAATTACACTTCTTTTCCCCAATTAGTTCATCCTTTTCTTAATTTTATAATACTATTTTACATTTTTTCTATAAAATTTCAAGAAATATTTTAAATATGTTCTCCTATTGTTCTATTTATATAGTTTATCCAAACTAATTCAGAGTCCAAATTTTTCTTGTAATTTTCATATAAAACTAAAGAATCCAACAACAAATACATTTCTTTAGCGATATATTCTGAATCTCCCATTATTTTATATTTTAACTTTATTTCTTCAACAATATTTTTAAATTGCAAAATATATTGGTCGATTATTTGTTCAAATTTATTTTTAATTTCTTCATTAGATAAAGCTACTAATAATATTTGATTTTTAAAGGCTGAATAATGTTTATCATACCTATTTAACTTTATAAAACTAATTCCTTTATTTAGCAACTCATCTTTTAAAGGTTTTGTATAATCTAATTTAAAAATTAATATTTTTTCTTTCAAATAAATATAATCGATAAGTTCAATTAAAAGTTTTTCTTTATCTTCATAAACTTTAGAAATATTTTCTTCATCTGCTCCACTTATTTGAGCTAATTGTTCAATCCCAAAATTATTGTAACCAATTTCACCAATAAGTTGATAAAAAGATTCTAATATTTTTTTGTTTTCAGACATATAAATCCCTCCATTTTGCTTTATTAAAACTCTCCTTTATGATAAACTCTATTTAATCTAGGAGGTTTTATGAAAATTAATATTGTAGATGTTCAAAATATGTTATCTAATCAAGATTATTTAGAATTTGATAAACTTTTAACTAAAATGTATACTGAACAAAACAGTAACAATAAAATTCTTATATTAAAAGAAGCTGAGCTTATAAAAACTCTAATTACTTTTGATGATATTGAAGAATGGAAAAAACGTATGGTTCAAATTTATGGACTTCATGGTTTTATCTAGTCTTAATTTTATATACTAAAAATATTTATTTTTCTTTTTTTATTTGTTAAAAAAGCTGGTTATTTTTCTAACCAGCTTAATCAAATACAGTTTCTTTTTCACTTCCATGTAATTCAAACATTAACTTAACTTGATTTACAGTATTTCTTGTAAGTGATAATTCTGGAAGTTCATCTATTCCAAAAAATTTTACATCACTAGTTTCCATACCCCCAAGTCCTTCTCCACCCACAATTTTACATTGGAAGAAAAGTTTATAAATATGATAAATATCTTTTGGATGTCCATGGCACTCTTTATCAAGCAAAGCTAAAAGCTTCTCAACTTCTACCTCATATCCCGCTTCTTCTCTTACTTCTTTCTTAGCCATATCTGAAGGACTAAATCCCACATCACACCAACCACCTGGTAATGACCACTTATTATCTATTTTTTCTCTAACAAGTAGTATTTTAGAATCTTGCATAATTACAGCTCTAACATCTACTTTTGGAGTTTGATAACCCTTTTCCCCTTGAAAAAGTTCTCTTATCTTTTCAACAGGTTCATCGCTCAAAATATTTAGCATATTAAAAGATATTTCTCTTAACTCCTCATATCTTTCAATATCATAGGGATTCTCACAATATGTTAAACCACTTTGTGCAAGAGCTTGTACTCTTTTTACATAAGATAAAATATCCATAATTCTCCTTATACTGCTACTTCAAATTTTATAACAGGGTCAGGTTCATACCCTTCTACCGTAATATCATCAAATCCCAATTCATCAAAGGCTTTATCTGCAATATTTAGTTTAGGAAGTTCTCTTGGAGTTCTTTTTAATTGCTCTTTTAACCCTTCCACATGATTTTCATACACATGACAGTCAATAATTGTATGCGCAAACTCTCCTGCTTCAAATCCAGTTTCCTTTGCTATCATCATTGTTAACAATGAATAACAAGCCAAATTAAATGGTATTCCAAGTGCTACATCTCCACTTCTTTGAGTCAAATGACAATTAAGTTTATTTCCCATAACATTGAATGCAAATGTATAATGACATGGTGGTAATTTACTTATACTTGCATTTGCAGGGTTCCACGCAAGAACAATTAATCTTCTCAAATTCGGATGATTTGGATTTTTTTTAATTTCTTTTAGAGAATCAATAATATATTGAATTTGGTCGAAAACTAATTGTCCATTCTCGTCTCTCTTAGTCCATTTTTCTCTATCCCAAGCTTCTCCATCTAGTCCAACTTCAGGTACTGGATATCTTCTCCAGAATCTTCCA
Organism: Fusobacteriaceae bacterium; assembly: GCA_017988045.1. Taxonomy (GTDB): domain Bacteria; phylum Fusobacteriota; class Fusobacteriia; order Fusobacteriales; family Fusobacteriaceae; genus JAFGUR01. The sequence continues at coordinate 8,441 of JAGNSM010000037.1, read as the reverse complement.
TATGCAGTTTCAAGACGTCCTTCGCTATCAGCCCATGCATCCCATATTTTAGTTTTTGTTCTAAGCTCTTTTATATGCTCATCTCCACTTAAATACCAAAAAAGTTCATGTAACATTGAATTAAAAAATACTTTTTTTGTTGTCAACATTGGATAACCTTCTTGTAAATTTACTTTGTAAAAATAAGAAAATGTACTCAATGTTGCTGTTCCCGTTCTATTCTCTTTTCTCTCTCCATTTTCTAGAACATACTTAACCATATCTAAATACTGTTTCATTTTCATCCCCTTTATTTTACATTTTCATTTTGAGTATAAAAAAACAAGTCACTTTCAAAATATTTTTTTATAAATTCTAAAAACTTATCATTGAAATCTTCATCTTCACTTATTACTTCTATGTCATCCAAATTAATTTTATGTACTTTTAAAACATTTTTATTTATTAAATATTCTAACATTTTTTCATAAAATTCAGATATATCTTTTTCGTCCAAAACATCATTTGGTACAAGTCCCCTTGACCATTCTGGAAATATCATCATGCTTAAATAACTTTCTTCATCTTCATCTATAAGTCCTAATCTAATACATTCAGAAAAAACTACAGCTACTAAAATATTTGATGAATGAGATGCTAGTTTTAGAGTTAATCCATCTTCTAAAGGAAACTCTTCCCCATTCAGATAACCTTCTAAATCCATATAAGTAAGGTAATCACCCTCTGTATCCAAATTAAAATACCCTATTTGACCTTTATAATTAATTTCAAACTTTGCTTTCCAAGAGTTTTTTTCAATTTTTTCTTTAACATTTGACCAGTTAGTTGTCCATTCATTATATGAATTATCAATGAATTTTTTAAACTCATTATACGAACTATCTATAAGTTCTATTTCTTTTAATTTTATCTCCATATCTCCTCCTTAAATACAGATTATAGCATTTTTTTTTCAAAATTTATAGAAAAAAAGATGAAGTATTTAACCTCATCTTTCATCAATTTATATAGCCGTAATTGTATCAATATTTATATTGATTTCTTCATTATTGTTTTTATTGAAAAAAAACAACAAACTATCAAAACTTTCTTGTTCTAGCTCAAAAAATTCTCCAGAATACATCAAATAGTTTTTCCCTTTATATTTAAAGTCTTTTTTACTAACTATTTTTATTTTAAACTCTTTTTCTGCTAACTCTTCTATTTTTATTTTTATAGGAATAATATCATTTAAATCAATATGATTGTTAATTATAAACGCTAGCCCACCTAGACTCATATCAAAGCTAATACTAGGAATCACGTGTGAATCTAAAAAAATATCTAATGCAACATTAATATCATATCTTGTATGTTGTCTTCTTAGAATTTTATCTATTTCATTTGGATATTCTATTGTAACTATTTTATCCAAAATATCATAATATATTACTGATGATTTAAATAAAAATAACTCCTTATCATGTGGTATAAGAACTTCTAATTCTTTATTTCTTTTGTAGTAAATATTTTTATTTTCATCAATTAATTGTAATTTAATTTTTCTACTTTCTTTTTCAAGTTCAATTATTTTAGCAATATGTTCTTCAAAATTTTCGGAGTTTTTTAAAATAAGATAGTTTTCAATTTTTTGAAACATGATATTCACCCTCTCGCTAGTACTACTTTAATATATCTTAGTATATTTTTTAACATAAACAAACTTTTTTTTATTTTTTTCTTGCAAGTCCCTAATAATCTTAGTATATTTATTTAAGGAAGTAACTAAAGTGGAGGTATTATGAACAAAACTATCATCCTTGAAATGGCAACAAAAGCAGGGAAAATTATGCTTGAAAATGGTGCTGAAACCGATATGGTAGAAGAAACTATTAAAATTATTGGAAACAATTTTGGATTTGAAATAAACTCTTATGCTACTCTTACTGGAATAATTTCAACTATAAAAGGTGAAGATAATAATTTCATCACAAATACTCTTCGAATTAGTAAAAGAACAATGGATTTGAATAAAATTCATGAAATCCACAAATTAGGAAAAAACATTAAAAAATATAATCTTGAAACAATTAAAAATAAAATTGAACTAATTGAAAATGACAAAGGATACGGCTTCAAAACTAATTTATTTGCTTATGCTTTTGCAGCAGGTTCATTTACTTTATTATTTGGTGGCTTACCCAAAGATTTTCTGGGAAGTTCAGTCATTGGTATAGTGATTTATCTTTATTTCAAATCACTTTCTTCTTTTGATATTAATAAATTTTTTATAAATGGTTTAGGAAGCTCTATTGTTACTTTCTTTGGATTATTTATGTATAAGTTCTCTTTAATTTCTTCCATGGATACTGTAATTATAGGTTCCATGATGCTCCTTGTGCCAGGTATGGCTATTACTAATGCAGTAAGAGACATCATCAACGGCGACCTTATGGCAGGAATGGCAAGAGGTTTAGAAGCATTCTTTATTGCTACTTCCCTTGCTGTTGGCTCTGGATTTATACTAACGATATTTTAATGGTTCTTATTTTAGACATCAACTTAAGGAGGCACATGTGATAACTCAATTTATGTATGCTTGGCTTGCAACATATTGCTTTTCAATTATTTTTAATGTTAAGGGAAATAAATTAATTTTTTCTGCATTTGGTGGTGGAATTGCTTGGATATTTTATTATATTTCTACTAGTCATTACAGTTCAGGAATAAGTTTTTTTATTGCGACTTTTGTTTTAACTATATATTCCGAAATAGTTTCAAGATACCTAAAAACTGTTGTTACTTCTATTTTAATTCCCGGACTCATTCCTCTTGTTCCAGGAAGTGGTATTTATCATACTATGCTCTCAATTATTGAAAAAAAACCTATGGAAGCTTTTTTCAAAGGAATTGATACCCTAAATATTGCTGGAGCTATTGCATTAGGTATCATTGTAATTTCTTCTACTGTTAAAATATTTAAAGATATAAAAAAAAGAAGCAATTAAACTTAATGAGATTTACTTTTTTTGTAAACTCCTGTATACTTAGTTCAGTATCTTAAAACTCTAAGAACTATAAAATATAAAATTTAAAGGAGTAACAATGCCATTTTTACTAGAAATTTTGGATTTTTTTAAGAATCAAAAGAATAAAATTGATGATGTACTAAAAAAAGATTTTGAGAAAAAGACTCTTATCTTTGCTATTGCTTTTGGAATAACAGTTTGGTCTCAAATGTTAAAAGCAGCAGGAGTTGGAGATAACCTAGGTTTTTTAGGACTGCTTATCGGAATTTTAATTACTAGTTCTTTAGTTGGATTAGGTATATTTTATTTTTTCTCTTTTATTTTATCAAGAATTATTGAAATATTTGGGTTGAAATTCAGTTTTAAATCATGCCAAAAATTATATATTTGGTGCTTATCACCATTTTTAGTTTCTGCCATTCTAACTTTAGTTGAATTTGCCATTGGTGGTGTTAAAGTCTATACAAAAAACTTTTTAATGTCTCCACCTAAATCCGGATTTTTAGCAGTTTTTAGCTCAATAACATCTTTTAGTGTTACTTTTATTTCAATTTTTTGTGTATTTATCTTAACAAAGCTTCTTAGTAATGCAATTAACTGTAGATGGTGGAAATCTTTAGCAATCCTAATTATTAGTGATATAGTTACAATGCTTCCATTATTTTTATTGAAATTTTAAAAGACTGGTTTCCCAGTCTTTTTTAGTTATATAATATTTAGTGTTTAAACTCTTTCATTTCTTTTTTCAACTCAAAAAATTCTTCATCTAAAGTACTAAGTGCTGACTCACATCGCCTAATTGAAATCAAGTCTTCTTCTACATAAGCAGTTTCCAATTTTTGTTCAATATCATGCATAATATCTTCACAATATTGAAAATCTCTTTCCACTTCTTTTTCATGCTTATTAGCTGTTTTTAATACTCTCTTTTCTCCTTTTCTCATTTCAGACAATTTTTCTTTAATTTGAAAATATTCATTGTCTAATGTTTCTAAGGCAGATTCACATCTTTTCATTTCTATAACATCTTCATCCAAATAAGCATGTTCCAATTTATCTTCCATTTCATGCATAACATTACTACAAAGCTTCATATCTTTAACAAGGTTTTTTTCTATATCTTTTACTCTTTCCATATATATCACCTCATTTATATAATATTACTAAAAAAATTATTTTTCAACAGTTTGAGTAAAATATAATACATAAATTAAAATTAATTTTTTTATTTTTAAGTGCTAACTTATTTGTTATCAATAAATTTATTAGTAATAAATATACCTACTAAACACAGTATCACTATTGGATAAAATACATAAGTGTAAGTTCCAAATGTATCTCTAATATAACCACCAATTAATCCTTGTGCCAAAGCTCCTATTCCATATGCAGTAAATAAAAATCCATAGTTTTGTGTAGAATATTCTCTTCCAAATAGATTAATGTTTGCAGCTGGAACTATTGAAAGCCATCCTCCTAAATTCAAAAAGAATAATATAAAACTCACTATAAAAATGACTGTATTTTCTGACTTTATTATTTGTAATAATGATGATATAGCAATCAATGTATATGATAAATATATTGTTTTCTTCGTACCAATTTTATCAACTAAGCTACCAAAAATCGGTCTTCCAATTCCATTAAATATAGCAAATACTGAAAGTAATATAGTTGCTGTCTCTCTTTTCAACCCTACTGTCTCTTGTGCATAGATACTTGCAATACCAACCATTGTAAGTCCTACAAAAGTTCCTATTACAAAACAAGCCCATAAAGCATAAAAACTTTTAGTTTTTAACATCTCTTTCGTAGTAAACTCAACTTCATTTTTTGAAATTTTATGCAGTTCAATTTTTTCTTTTGGAAATTGAAATAATAATGATAATAATCCCAATACTAATGCAAAAGCAAATCCCATATCTTTAAAAGCTTGGAATACTCCTGATTTATTAATAAGAGCATTGGCTATTGGTGCTGATATTAGTGGAGATATTCCAAATCCCATGAGAGTTATACCGACTGCTAACCCCTTTCTGTGTGGGAACCATTCTGTCACTATTGCTATGGGAACTCCGTATACTATTCCTACTCCTAGTCCTCCTAATACTCCATAAGTCCACATAATTTGATATATACTTGTCGAACTTCCTGCCAATATCCAACCTAGAGCAACTAACAAGCTTCCGCTTATACATAGGATTCTTGGGTCAATTTTTTTTATAAGTTTTCCTGAAAATGGCATTGTAAATGAATACATTAATAAAAATAAAGTATAAGGCATTTGTGCTAAAGTGGCTCCTATATGTTCTCCACTTATAAGTTCTAATTCTTTTATTAAAGGGCCTCTGAAAACACTCCAAGAGTATATAGTTCCCATACATAAAAACATTACTAATCCACTTAAAATATATAATCTTTTTCTTTTCTTCATAACATCTCCTCTTTTTTTAAAAATTAAAAAAATTATTCTATCTAAAAAATATAAAAAACTGCCTTTTTACGAGCAGTTTAATTAATAAATTTTTTATGAAATTCATTTACGATTTTTTTGAAAAAAATCTCCTCTAGTAGCACTGATATTTTTATATCAGATCCAGATAACACTATTGGTTTAACATTTTCTTTATTTAGTATATTCAATATTTTACTGGATATATCTAGTTTTGTATCTTTAAGATTTCCTACTAGAGATATCATAGCTAAATTCTTTAAGCCTTTTACATGTCTAGCACCCAGTAATTTCCCAATATCTTTTGTAATTTCTAATGCTTCATCAAAATCATTATTCTTTGTTACAAAATATATATCAGCTTGGGTTCCATCTCCTCCACCTTGAGTAATAATTTCAATATTAATTCCAGCATCCGAAATCTTCTTGAATATTGAGGCTGCTACTCCAGATTTATCTGGAAGGCCCTCTATACAAATCATTGCTTCATTGGCTTGATGTGAAATTCCAGTTATTATACTTTTATTTTCGACTAGCTCTTTATTACAAACTAAAGTTCCTTCTGAATTATCAAATGATGACCTCAAATGTATTGGAACTCCATATTTAAAACCTAATTCTACAGACCGACTATGCAAAACCTTTGCACCAGTTGCTGCGAGTTCTAACATTTCGTCAAAAGAAATTTTCTCAAGTTTTTTCGGTTTATCAACTATTCTTGGGTCAGCTGTATAAACTCCATCAACATCAGTGTAAATTTCTACACAATCAGCTTTTAGAGCTACTCCCAATGCTACTCCAGTCGTATCACTTCCACCTCTACCTAATGTAGTTAAATCATCATTTTCATTTACACCTTGAAAGCCACATACTATTACAATATGATTATCGTCAAGTTTTTCTCTGATTCTGTGTGTATCAATTTCTGTTATTTGAGCATTATTATGATTATTCGTAGTTTTTATTTTAATTTGATAAGCATTAAAAGAAATTGCTTCTTCACCTAATTCTTTAATTGCCATTGCAAGAAGAGCTACTGAAACTTGTTCTCCTACTCCTAAAAGCATATCTAATTCCCTTTTATTTGGCTTTGTACTTACCGCTTTTGCTCTACCAATAAGCTCGTCAGTCATACCTGCTGGAGCTGATACTACCACTACTATATCATCACCACTTCTTTTTCTTTCAACAACTCTTTGGGCAACAGCCTTTAACCTTTCTGCATTGGCAACTGACGTTCCTCCATATTTTTGTACTACAAGAGCCATTTTTACACCATCCTCAACTTCTTAATCAAAATTAATAATTAAGAATTAAAAGTTAAGTTTATTTACTAAGAATCTTAACTTTTAATTTCAATTTTTAACTATCTATTTATAGTTTAGATTATGAGCTAGATTTCTCTCTACTTCCTCTATACTCACACCTTTTCTTTTTGCATAATCTTCTACCTGATCCAGCGACACCTTAGTTATATTAAAGTATTTGGCATCTGTATGTCCAAATATAATTCCACTTACTGAAGCTCCTGGTGCCATAGCAAAGTTTTCTGTTAGAGTTATTCCTGTATTTTTTTCTACTTCAAGAAGTCTAAATAAAGTTGCTTTTTCAGAATGATCTGGAAGCGACGGATAACCAATAGCAGGTCTGATTCCTTCATATTTAGTTCTTAATTTTTCTTGAAGAGTTAGACTTTCATTAGGTGCATAAGCCCATAATTCTTTCCTTACTTCTTCATGAAGCCACTCTGCAAATGCTTCAGCAAATCTAGTAGCAAGTATTCTAATCATAAGCGACGAATAGTCATCATGTTTAGCTTTAAATCTGTCTGCTACTTCATCGGCATTAATACCACCAGTTACAGCGAATAATCCAATATAATCTTTATATCCACTTTCTTTTGGCGCTATATAATCAGACAGAGCTATATTTTTTTCATTATCTCTTCTTTCATGTTGTTGACGAAGTGTATGTAAAACTTCTTTTAATTCGCCAGTTACTTCATCATAAACTTCTATAGAATCTCCTACAGAATTAGCAGGGAAAATTCCTACTACTCCATTAGCTACTATTTCATCTTGGGCTATTATTTCATCAAGATAAACATTTGCTTCATCCATAAGTCTCTTTGCTTCCTCAGCATATTTAGGGTCATCCATTATTTCAGGATACATAGCTTTTAGCTCCCAAGCTAAGAAGAAGAATGTCCAATCAAAATACTCTCTAAGAGTTTTCAGAGAAAACTTATTAAAAGTTTTTATCCCCAAGAATTTTGGTTTAACTATTTTTGTCCAATCAAGATTTTCTTTATTTTCTCTTGCTTCTACCAAACTCAAATATTTGGTATCTTTTTTCCCATAATTCTCACGTATTATAGCATATTCATTAGAAATTTCCATTAAAAATTCATCTTTATTTTCTGAACAAAGTTTTTTTGCAACTGTAACTGCATTACTTGCGTCAGTAGAATGGACTACTCCATGCTCATAATTTGGCTGAATTTTTACGGCAGTATGAAGTTTTGAAGTTGTTGCTCCCCCTACCATTAGTGGTATTTTAAATCCATTTTTTTGCATCTCTTTTGCAATGTTACACATCTCGTCAAGAGAAGGAGTAATAAGTCCGCTACACGCAATTATATCTACTTTTTCCTCAATCGCTTTTTGTAAAATAGTTTCTGCTGGTACCATAACTCCCAAATCAATTACTTCAAAATTATTACATTGTAAAACAACTCCCACAATATTTTTCCCTATATCATGAACGTCACCTTTTACCGTAGCAAACAGTACTTTCCCTGCTTTACTTGAAGCTCCTGCATCTTTCTCAGCTTCTATAAATGGTAATAAATGAGCAACTGCTTTTTTCATAACCCTTGCACTTTTTACAACTTGTGGAAGGAACATTTTCCCTTCTCCAAATAGTGTTCCTACTTCATTCATCCCATCCATCAAAGGCCCTTCAATAATATGAAGTGCTCT
>JAGNSM010000115.1 GCA_017988045.1 Fusobacteriaceae bacterium | reverse complement strand
AAAAAATGAGGAGAAGTGAGATATGGAAAAAAAGAAAAAAATTATTATTTCTGTATTAGCAGTAGTTATTGCAGTAAGTGCTATAGGTGGCGGAATTGCAATTAAAAAATATAAAGCTAATAAGGCAAAACAAGAAAGCTCTGTAACAGAAGTTACTAAAAAAACAGATACTGTAAGTCAAAAGATTACTTTTGATGGAACAATTGCATATGATGATGAAGTGGAGTATTATGCTGAATCGTCAGGAGACCACAAACAAATATCAAAAGTTCTTGTGGAACAGGGAGATATTGTAAAAAAAGGTCAAATTTTGATTGAGTATAATATGGATGAATATAATGATTTGTTAGATGACTTGAAAACAGCAAAGCTAGAGCTTGCAGTATTACAAGAAGATTTGAAAAATTATCAAACATCTGATAAAACAGAAATACTATCTTTGGATAATAGCATTTTGACTAATGACAACTCAATAAAAGAGTATGAAGCCACAATAAAAAATAATGAAAATACAATAGCTTTGAAACAAAGTCAATTATCTGTTTTGGAAGCTACTTTGAAACAAGATAAAGAACTTCTTGAAAAAGGTTATAAAAGTTCTACAGATGTTAAAAGTAGTGAAAATACAATAAAAGAGTACAAAGATTCAATAGCACAACTTAAAGAGACAAATTCTAATTTGAAAAGAAGTATATCTCTTTCTGATTCTGCAAAAAAACTTAATTCTGAAAAATTAAAATTACAAAAAAATACTTCTTTAGATAAAACAATTGCTTACAATATGAAAGTAAAAAAATTATCTATCGAAAAACAAAAAATTGTTATAGCAGCTTATGAAGAGGAAATAAAAACTTTCCAAAGACAAACAATAGCTAAAGATGACGGTGTAGTAACTGAAGTTAATGCTTCTGATAATGAAACGGTAGACGTAGGAGCCTCAGTAATAACTGTTGCAAATAATGCAAAATTAATAATAAACGCAGATGTTTCAGAGTATGAAGTTAATAAAATCGCAATTGGAGACAAGGCAACAGTTACGGGAGATGGATTTGAGAAAACATATACAGCTACTGTTACGAAAATACTGCCAGTAGGTGGAACGGATGATGATGATAATGTTGTAGTTCCAATAGAACTAGCTGTAGATATGGCTAATGTTAGTGAAACAATAAGAAATAACTATACTGTAAGTGTAACTATAGATAAAACTCCAAAGTCAAAATCAACGTTACTACCAGTTTCTTCGATAGTAAAGGATAATGCTGGAAATTCCTATGTTTATATAAAAGATGCGACTACAGGTAAACCAGTAAAAAAGCAAATTAAAACTGCTGAGATAAAGGGTACTGAGGTAGAAGTGATAGGGCTGAGCACAACGGAACAAGTGGTAGAAGTAAAAGAGAGTACAACTAAAAAAGATGACCCAAGCTTAATGGGAGCACCTATGGGTGGAGAAGGAGGACCGCCACCAGGTGGGGGAGGAGGACCACGTTAATATGAAAGAAGAAATTATAAGTGTTGAAGGATTAAGAAAAACATATTCAACTGGTCTAGTAACTTTTGAAGCCCTAAAAGGTGTAGATTTTAAAGTATATCAAGGGGAATTTGTTGCAATAATGGGAAATAGTGGTAGTGGAAAATCCACATTAATGAATATAATAGGATGTTTGGATGTAGCAACTTCTGGAAAATATTTTCTTGGAGGGCAGGATATATCTTTGTGCAAAGAAAATCAATTAAATGTTGTGAGATGCGAGAAAATAGGATTCGTATTTCAGTCATTTAATCTGTTACCTAAGTTAAGTGTATTACAAAATGTAGAATTACCAATGGTTTATAGAGGGAAAAAGGCTCACGAAAGAAAAGTTAAAGCAATTGAACTTTTAGAGATGGTAGGTTTGGGAGATAAACTTAAAAACAAACCTACAGAACTTTCTGGAGGACAAAGACAAAGAGTAGCAATAGCAAGGTCTTTAGCAAATAATCCTCAAATATTACTAGCAGATGAACCTACAGGAAACTTGGATAGTGTTTCTGAAGCAGAAATAATGGAGATATTTACTAATTTAAATAAGCAAGGAACAACTATAATTATGGTAACTCACGAACCTGAACTTGCAAAATATGCTTCAAGAATAATAAGATTTAGAGATGGTCATAAACTGTCTGATGAAGTGAAAAGAGTTGATGCATAATGATGTGGGAAATATTTCTAAGTGCTTATAATAGTATTATTGCCAATAAAATACGTTCATTTCTTACAATAATTGGTATAGTTATAGGGATTGCTTCAGTTATAACAATTTCTGGGCTAGGAGAAGGAAGTAAAAAAAGTGTTAATGACAATTTGGCTAAATTGGGAACGAACAGAATAAATATATCTACTAATTATAGAAGTACAATAACAGCAAAAGACAGGCTTAATTATGATGATGAGGAATTATTAAAAGCTTATGACCAAATAGTAAATATATCTCCATTAAGATCTCTTAGTACAAAATATGAGTTTTCAGATGATTATTACACAGTTACTTTAAATGGAGTAAATGAAGAAGCTGATAAAATAGAAAATCTCGATATGATGTATGGAACATTTTTAACAGAAAGTAGTTTGAAATCAAAAAATAGAGTTATAGTTATTGATAATGTACTTGCGAAGAAAGTTTTTAATAAGGAAGACGTAGTTGGAGAACAGATAAAACTTACTATAAGAGGAAAAGAAAAAGTCTTTAATATTATAGGAGTTTATGAAAATACAAGTGAAAGTAATACAAAACAATCACAAAATTATAGTGCAACAGCTTATACACCAATAACAGTTATAGATTTATTGTTGCCTAATTTTTACGTTTCTCAGTATGAAGCAACAGTAAAAGATATAAACAAAATTGATGAGATTTCAGATAATGTTATAAAATTATTATCAATTAAACATAGAAACAATAATAAATATAATGTTGAAAGTGTAATGGAAAGAATGGAAAGTATAAATTCTATTTTGAGTACTCTTACAATATTTATATCATTTGTTGCGGGGATTTCATTATTTGTAGGTGGTATAGGAGTAATGAATATAATGCTTGTGAGCGTTACAGAAAGAACAAAGGAAATAGGTATTTGTAAATCTATTGGAGCCAGTAATAATCATATAATGTTTCAATTTATAATAGAAGCAATTATACTTTGTTCTGTAGGAGGAATACTGGGTATTGTTGGTGGTTATGCAGCGAGCTATATAATCGGAGGATTGGTAAATGTTACACCATATATTCCTTTACTTACTGTATTTATAGCTTTTGGAATTTCGACTTTAATAGGAGTTGTATTTGGTGTTTTCCCAGCGAAAAAAGCAGCAGAGTTGAATCCTATAGATGCATTAAGATATGAATAGGAGTGAAATAATGAAAAAAAGTATAAAATTGTTAATATTAAGTTTAATAATTTCATCTATAGCTTATGCCAATACTTTAAGCTTAGATGAAGCCTTAAATATATATTATAAAAAAAGTACAACAGTTAAAAATTTGAAACTTGATAGTGAAATAAGAAAAGAAACTACAAAAGAGTTAGAAAATGAATTGAATAAAAATTTAAAAGTTACTGCTGATACAGCTTACAATACAGATGAAGATGATGTGACAACAGAAGCGAAAGTAAGTTATAAAGATGCGTATATTTCTGCAAGTACTTCTACATCAGATTCTAGTGATAAAGAAATATTGATTGGTGTAGAGAAAACGTTAAATGAATTTTTGTATAATACAGATAAAGCTTCGATATTATCGAATAAAATTTCTAATCTTAATGAAGAGTTAACTGCAAAGCAAAGTTTGATGAGTTCTATAAGTGATTTGGGGGATAAGTATGTAGAGCTACTTAATCAAGAAAACACAATAAAATCTACAAATACTCTTATTGCTGAAAAGCAAAAAGAACTTGAAATAGCCAAAATAAAGTTGAGCAGTAATAATCTGAGTACTTACGATGTAAAAGTCATTGAGCTTAGTATTAATGAACTTAAAACAACGCTTCAAATTGCTCAAGTTGAAAAAGGAGAGATGCTCCAAGAGTTTAAGGATTTATTGGGGGTAGAAGAAGAAATAAGTGTTGAAAATATTGAAAATGTAGATATTTATGAAATTTATAAAGATAACAGCTCTATGCAAATAGTGGAAAATCAGATTGCTTTGGCAAAAGACCAGTTAAAGGGATTGAAAGTAGGCAATCTTCCAGAGCTTACAGCTGGAGCTAGTTATGATTTAGAGAATGAGGATACTACAGTATCCTTGGGAGTAGAATGGTCTCCTCTTAATTATAAAGGTGACGAAAAATCTAAAGAGCTGAATATTGAGAAACTAAATAATCAATTGGTAGAAGCTAAAAAATCTTTTGATTTAACTAATAAAAAATCTCAAAATGAAATTGTAAAACTTGAACTTAACCTAGATTTAAGTAAACAGACTTTTGATTTAGCGAAACTTGAATTGGAAAAATATAAAATAATGAAAGATAAAGGAACTCTTTCTGAATATGATTATTTTGACAAACAAAAAGATGTACTTGATGATGAAATTACTTATTTAAATAACTTAAATAGCCTAAATCTAGCTAAAAAACTTCAAATCATATATTCGAATATGTAAATTTTTTTCATACTCCTGAGACAGACTGCCAAGGAAGGCAGTCTGTTTTACGTTAGATAAAAAATAACGTCATTAATGAGGAAAATGTGTGTGTGCTTAATCGATGATTGATATAAAAGGTGTGTAAGCTATTTCTTCAAAAATACCGCAAATAGTGAAGAAACAATAATAAAAATACCGTAAATAGTGAGGAAAAATAAAAAGCTGCATTGAAAATACAGCTTTAAAATAGGTTTTATTTAATTAGGACTTGCTAAAATATAAACAGTTTTCAAAAGTCGTGGCTTACGCAGCCAACCAATGTCATCAACTTAAGGAATTAAACCTTGGGCTTTCCGCCCAAACCCGACCAGCAACGGTTGCTGGACACCAATTTAATAATAAATAGTTCATTTCATTGAATTTATTAGCATCCAACGTCAGGTTGGCGAGGTTTTTAGATACTCTTAATTTCTGAAAGAAATTTTAGAGTAATCTTATACAGAGTGGACGCGTAGTCCAAGGTTTGACTTTTAAGGTTAAAAAAAAACGTGCATTTATTTCCTAAAATTAATATTGGATATTTTTATTTTCAAAGCAATTTTATTTTTAGTAAACCCAAGTTATAGTAAATCAGGGTCTAAATCAAACAGTGCAGGAGACCCACCGGTATGAAGGAAAATAACATTTTTATCTCCAAAGTATTCTTTTTTAGATAAATCAAGTAATCCAGCAAAGGCTTTTCCTGTGTAAATGTGGTCAACTATAAGTCCCTCTGAACGAGCTAAAGTTTTTATAGCTTCCAATCCATCATCACTAGGAAGTCCGTATCCTTCACCAGTGTAAGCATCAAACAATCTTATGTCATCTAGTGTAATATCTAAATTCCATCCGAAATGTTTCAAATATCCGTCAATTTCTGTTTTAACTCTTTCAGCATAAGCCTTTGCAGAACCAAGAGTATTTGTTACGAGAATGCCAATAGGCTTGATTCCTGTGTTGTAAAGTTTTTCACCAATTATAAGAGAAGCGATAGTACTTGCAGTTCCTACGCCAGTTACAATATAATCAGCATTTAATCTCATCTCTTGTAGTTGGGCGTAGATTTCTGAAGTGGCATTGATATAGCCAGCAATACCAGGAGGCATTTTTCCTCCTCCGGGAATTACATAAACAATTTTTCCTAGGGCTTCATATTTTGATTTTATTTCTTGAACAAGTCTTTCGCCCTCTTCATCAAGGAGTCTATTAAGTTCTCCTGTAGAAAGACCTTCTTTATTATTAATATCTGCAAAGTGTATCTCTGCTCCCAAAACTTTATCAAGCAAAGTGTTCCCTGTATATCTTTTAGGTTCGCTTCCTACCAAGACTGCAATAGCTTTTAAGCCTACTTTGTTGGCAGCAGCAATAGTAAGTCTTACATGATTAGATTGAACTCCTCCGCTTGTGATAACTATGTCAGCATTTTTTGAAAGAGCATCGCCCAAAATGTACTCAAGTTTTCTAACTTTATTTCCTCCAAGTCCAATTCCTAACAAATCATCTCTTTTAATATAAATATCATTTTTATAATTCTTAGATAAATTTTCAAGTTTTTCTATAGGAGTTTTAACCTCTCCCAATTTTATTCTAGGTAAATCTTTTATATTCATAAAACCCCCTTAAAATCAATTAGTAGGTAGAAATTAGTAATTAGTAGGTAGAAATTAGTAATTAGTAG
>JAGNSM010000114.1 GCA_017988045.1 Fusobacteriaceae bacterium | reverse complement strand
GCGCGTGGGCAATTCAAGCCTTTCATATCCACTAAATCCCGTCATTACGGGCTTCTTGAAATATCTATAACTGGATTATATCAAAGTCGTGCTAATTTCTTGCTAATTTGATATATGCAAGAATGTATCACAGAACCAATCAGAGAATTAAGACGTTAAGACATTAAGACGGGTATCCCTCAAGTCAAAGTCATCTATAAAAATCATCATAACTACAGAGCAATTATTAGTTCAAAATTTCAATCAGAATAAATAACCAAATCATATATAAATTAATCTCTCAAATAATCAATAAATACAAAACTTAATATCTCTTTGGTTAAATTAAATATATTGAAAAGATTATGATTGAATTTAACTGTTCATAATTAACTCACATCATAGTAAATAAATCTCTATCTATTGAAAGTGGGAATACCATGTCTTAACGTCTTAATTATCTTAAGTATTTCATTGTTCACTCTCCAAATTACTAAAGAGACATACCCCCGTCTTAATGTCTTAACGTCTTAAATACATATTGATAAATTTCTATAAAATTTTCTCCTTAAAAATATTAACTGAACAACACCTAACCCTTATATATACATATAAATATTACTTATGAGAGGTGAATTATGTCTAATAAAAGAATTAGAATTGCAGAAGGTGTTTACAAGCGAACAGATACAAAAGGTGTACTAACGTACTATATATCATATACAGATAACAGCAAGCGAGTTAGATGGGAACGTGTTGGAAAGAAGAATGATGGAATAACCCCACAATATTGCAAGCAACTTAGAAGCAAACGAATTAATCAAAAGATGCACGGAGAGGATGTATCTTCACAAAGGCAGAAGGAAATAGTACTCTTTGATGATATTGCTCAGCTACATTTCGAAGTTGCTAAAACTTCTTACAAAGACCCCGAAGGACCAATACAAAGATATGAACATCATATAAAGAAGCATATCGGTCATAAAAACGTTAATGAAATTACAAAATTTGATATCGAACAAATCTTAAAACACATGATTTCAAAAGGTTTGAAACCTGGTACTGTTGACCGTATCCGTCAGACAATCTCAGCTATTTTCAATATTGGTATTTATCATGAAAAGTGCAAAGAGAACCCTGCTTCGATTTCAAGAAATGACAAAGTTTCAATAATGAGAAGAAATAAGAAGAATATAAATAATGACCGTGAACGCTATATAAGTAAATCAGAAGCTGAGCAAATGTTACATGAGCTTAGACTTAGAGATGAAACAGTCTATTTGATGGCATTAATGGCACTTACAACTGGAGCAAGGGCAGGAGAAATATTATCAATAAAATTCAAAGATATAGATTATTATAGTGGGTTTATAACACTTGATAACACGAAGAACGGTTATAGTAGAAAAATAAAGATGACACCAGAGGTACACAAACTCATAGAGGCTCGTCATCAAGATAAAGCTAATCAGTATTTATTTAAAACAAAGAATAACACAAAGTTAGATAAAATACCTCAAACTTACTTTACGGTTGTAGAGAAACTGTTCAACAAAGATTTAGAAACTAGTGACTCGAAGAACCGTGTCGTGTTTCACACACTGCGTCATACGTTTGCAAGTTGGTTGGCACTTGATGGTGTGCCAATATTTACAATTCAAAAGCTTATGGGTCATAAAGATATAAATATGACTATGCGTTATGCAAAATTAAGTCCAGATGCAGGAGTTGAAGCAGTGATGAATATAGAAAGGAGTTTGGTTGGGGGATAATAAATATCATGACGCTAGTCACTATAATAAATCAATAAAAAATAAAATTTTAACATTGGATGATTTAGAAGATTTTAAATATATATTAAATTCCATAGATTCAAAATTGATATCTAATTCGAATATAGAATATATCGAATTTGAAAGAAAATATATTACTTTTAAAATTCCACCACCAATAATAATTAAAACTTATAAATACGAAGATTTCAAGCCTACAAAAGTGCCAATGGCAAAGCCCGAATTTAGGTTAGATTTAACAGAATCAAAATGGAAAAATTTGACCTTTAATAATACAATACCACCTGGAGCTAAAACTTTAAAAACTGAATATTATAAAATCAAAACTATACCAAATGAAATTTCCAAATTAATAAATAGGAAATTTGATAACAAGTTAAACTTTGTGAATAATATATTATGGGAGTTTCTATTAGCAACACCAAAATTTGAAAAGCATTTAAGATATTTATCTAAAGCGCTACAAAATATTAGGAAGTTGGAATACAATCATGAAACATACGACCTAGAACAAACCATTGAGGAAGAATTAGAACTCTTAAATGGTTATTATAAAAATAAATACAATCACAAAAGTTTCACTGATATTAGAAATAAAATATTATTAAAATATGGTGTTGATTTATTTGATTACAATAAAATATGGAGTGATAAATTCAACCTTTACTATACCAAAAAGTCTGGTGATAGCTCAGAAAGTATTGAATCAGGTGTAATTGTCAATAGAAAATTCAATATGAAAGGGAAAGATTGGTTTTACAATAGAAACAATCAGGAAGTAATACTAAGCTATTGTTCAAGTCTTTACAAAAAACATAGGAATTTAGATGTTAAAGCTCCCTATTATACTATTAATACAGAGTACCCACTTCATCAACTATTAAAAAGGTCTGTATTCATAGAAATTAATCCTTTTGTTACTTATGAAAAATTGGAGCCTAATATTAAATGTGTTTACGATGAAATTTCTAACGATTTATCTAATGATCCCATCATAACGATGTTAGAAAATATTGAATTGAATAAAACTCAGACTAAAAGAGACATATCGAGTATTAAAAAATATAAAAGATTTAAAAAAGACTTGACCAAACGTGATCAAAATAGAAAATTCAGTCACGCTCTACTTATTTATAAAATAATGCAAATATTTAATATAAAAAAAATGACTGTAGCAACTAGATATGCAAATTATTACATCTTAAAACTATCAATTAATAAAAAAATATGTATAAATGACCATGAAGAAAAAATCACATTAAAAGAAGCACTAAAACTTAACCAAATATATATAGATACAGATATATTTATTTCAGAAGAAGGTAAATATCAAAAAGAGTTGAAAAGGGTAATTAATATATTCAAAGAAATTCTAAATCTATAAAAAATCTGGTACCTTGCTAGGTAATAGTTCCCCGTAGTATTCAAGTAAAATTAAATCTATAATTCTCCTATCAATTTAAAATTAGGAGTTCAAAATGAATAAAATCATTCAGACTGATACTGCAACTTTCGTTGTAGATATCCCAAACCAAGTTGTTGTCATAACGCAACTGTCAAGAAAAGCTATCGCAGAAGTAGATGCGTACATTTTATTGTCACTTCTCAGAACAGATTTCAGTGAAGTTAATAAAAAATCTTTATATTGTTCAAAAGCTAATAGAACCTTAACACTTGGTGCAAATATGCATTTACGAACAAATGGACATGATGTAAATACGACTTTAAAAGGTGATACATGTAAAGAGTTAATTCAGTGTATCACGGGTAGCTTTCCAAATATTGAAAAAACGTCAGAACTTCTTTCTGCTCCAAACCAAGAAGTGGAAACTGCAAAAAAGCAAGAGCTTTCAAAAGAAGAAAAAATCAATAATGCACCATTAATCAAAATGGCGGAATATGAAGAGCCAAGATATGATTATGAATACTGCAATGGGTATCCGAATCACAACTTCATTGGAATTATTGGTAAAAACGGCGAAACCATAGAAATTGATTTTAAGGCTCATGAAGAATTATTCGACCCTAAAAACGGAGAAATTAGAAACTATCCAGTAGCACATGCATTTAATCTCTGTACCGAAAATCACGAGAATTTAGCATACAAACATAAATTTATATTGATTTGCACTCATATAAAGAAAGAAGCATTATTTCAAGTTAATTTAGTGCCTACAGAAGACATAAAATACTATGGGCAACTTCTTAAAGCTCGTGAAAAATATAAACTTGCAGTAGGTCGACTCCCTCAACCAATTAAATTTAAAAATTCTTTATCGGAACTGATAGAAGAAACAGACGACGAGGAGCTACCATGGATAGCATAAATATAGAAGATATTATTCCAAAATATCTTCCTCCAAAACAAGCAGCTACATATTTAGGTGTGTCTGTAGACCTCTTGCAAAAATGGAGAACTAAGGGGATAGGTGTCCCATATATAAAACTAGGCGAATCAACCTCTTCGTTGATTCGTTATGACCGTGAAGAACTAGATAAATATTTAAAATCTAAAACTATAAAAACAATGTAAAAAAGGATAAAAAAATGCAAAATCTTGATATAAATATAATAGGAATATTCCTAAAAGACTTAATAATAGAATCTAAAAAGTACATCGACTCAGATGCATTGATGATTCTTGCAAATGCTCTGACTATGATGAGTGTAATAATTGGCAATCGATTACATACTTATGATGGAACAATGGCAAAACTCTATCCAAACTTGTGGATGTTGATTGTCGCACAAAGCGGACTAGGTGGCAAGAGTACAACTATTAAAACATTAAAAAATATGCTTCTCAAATCAGTACTAGAAGAAAACGACACAGCATTTAAAAAGAATGCAGAAGTATATAAATCTCTTTCTAAAGATGAAAAAAATGAAACTGCGGAACCATATCTAAAGCAATTAATAAGTGGTCAAGGATCAACATTTCAAGGCATAATAAAGTCACTTGAAAAAAATCCTCATGGGTTGTTGGCAATTTATGATGAAGCAAGAGAACTATTAAAAAAACTAAGTAAAGATACTGAAAACAAAGCAGGATTAACATCTCTATATGACCAAGAGTTCTATGGTAAAGATTTAGTAGGATCAATGGGAAAAGGGGAAAGCATACATATACAAAATCCTTTCCTATCAATATTGGCAGTAACAAACCCACACTGGTTAAAAGAAGAGACAACAGATTCAGATTATGTAAGCGGATTTCTCAATAGATTTACAATAATCAATATCGAAAAGTTGCCAAAGCCTAGGGCTTTCAAAAATATAAATATCCAAGACTTCAGTAGCTTTCAAAACACTGTATTGAGATTATGGAAAGAGCTTGAAAGTATAAATTCTGAAAACCCTATAGTATTAAAAATTGATAAAATTCAAACAATGTATAGTGAATGGTTCGATGAAAAAATCAACCAATATGAAGAAAGCGAGGAACATTTACAATCATTCGCTATTCGACAACTTACAGCTGCATTAAAATACGCAATGATTATTCAAATATTTGATTGTGCATATCAAAACGGAAATATTTATGATGAAGAATATATAGAGCCTGAATATATGGAAATAGGCTTCTATCTTGCTACTTACTTTATGGAAGCAATAGAAAAACATTTTGAATTAATTGACCAATGTGAGTCTTCTGTAAGTTCTACCAAAAAAGTTTCAATAGAAAATTTGGCAGATAAAATCATAAACTACTTAACTCATGAAAAGCGTATTGGCGAATGGTTCAATAAATCGCAATTAATGAATAGTATTAGAGGAATAAATGCTAAAAATTTCTTCGATGCTTATGATACTGCAATGAAAAAAGATGACAGATTACAAATTGATTCTAAACAATATGGAAAAGAAAAAGTTACACAATATTATGCTGAAAAATCGTATAATTATGATGAAGAGTCGGACTGTGATATTTCAATGTTGGTGGATAATGATGAAGTCGCTTAATCTTTGGAGTTTGGTATCAAATCTTTTATATCAATATCAAACTCTTGAGCAATTTTGAGAAGGTGGCTAAGGTTATAATTCACACCATCTCGAAGCTCAATCCTTGCAACATAAGAAGTGGAGTTATGCCCTAAAATATTTGACAGCTTTAATTGACTAATCTTACGCTTCTTTCTCTCATCTTTAACATTAGAAGTTAGCTTATCAAAAAACTCCGTGTACTCTTCCTCTATCAACTATTAGCCCTTCACTCACCTATAAGTAATATTGTTGATAATAGTTGAAACTGCATATTATTCCAATCACGTATAAGTAAGTAAAAAGAAACAAACAGATAAAATTTTCCAAAACAATCACTTATAAGAGAGTATTAAAGATGGAAAATATTAACTTTACACTTATTGATAGTCTTATCTTAGACTACGCACACATAAGGAAGAAATTTGAAATGTATAAAAAAAGATTCCCAAAATACATGGCTGGAAATGATAATTATGTTGGCACTATCGGAGAGTATTGGGCTACAAGATTTCTAGAGTGGAAGCATAATTCAGATTGTATCCAAGCAGTAGTAGAACAAAAAGAGAGTGGTAACCACAACTTAAGTAATCCATGGTCAGA
>JAGNSM010000113.1:5172-6356 GCA_017988045.1 Fusobacteriaceae bacterium | reverse complement strand
AGAAAAATGAGCTTATTTTTTATTTTTGCACTAATTGTTCCAGTAACAATCATGTTGATGATTTTACTTAATCAAAATGTTACTAATATTCGGGAAGTAAATAAAAATGAGGTAGAAAAAACAGTTGGGTTAGTAAATAAAATTACTAAACAAGAGTTAGAAAAAGGATTTATCTCTCTAGATTATTTAAAAAATATTTTTTTAAATGAAGAGGGAAGTTATAATCTAAATAATACTTTATATAATATAAGACGTAATTCTGCTAATTTTATGAGAGTATATATTCTTAATGAAGAAAGCGGTCAAGTAGAAGTGTATCCTAAAGATGGTAAAGTAAATAGAGATTCTTTTGCGTCAGAATGGTATAAAAAAGCAAGGTCTCAAAATAAATTGATTTATCCAAATACCGGAAATGAAAAAGGGTATGTAGTCACAGTTTCAAAAAGTTTGGTAAAAAATGGTAAAGTAATAGGTGTAGTTGCAGTAGATATAGATTTAGAGCTTGTATTTGCTGAACTTCAAAATAGGAAATCTAAAGCATTATCTGATTATGTAATTTTAGATAATGAAGGTGGAGTGATATTCCCAAGAAAAACTAATTTAAGTGCTGAATTTATTAGTGAATTAGTTAATAATGAATCTGTTTTAGGAAGAACTGAAACATTTAAAAATAATAATAAAGAAATAGTATCGTATTATAAAGAAAAGGTAGAAGGGACTACATGGGTACTTGCAGGTACATCATCTTTGTCAGCTTTGAAAGTTACTTATAATGCTTCAAGAAATGTACTATATGTTTCTTTGGCAATAATAGGATTCTTATCAATTTTTAGTGTTTTTGTTTTTGATAATATAATGATTAATCCATTAGTTCAAGTTAAGGAAAAATTTAGACAAGCATCAACAGGAAATTTTGGGACGAGAATATTTGTTGATAGTAATGATGAAATTGGAGATTTAGCTTTAGAGTTTAATACATTAATGAAAAAAATTAATAAGAAATTTAGAACAATAGAAGAAGGGATTTCACAAGGATTAACAAAAAGTCAAATAGTAGCAGATGTTGAATTGGAAGAAGCAATGGAATCATTAGATGATGGAATTCAATTTGAAACAATGTCTCCTAAGTACGACTTTAATTCTAACAATGCATATAAGAAAAGAGATACTTCTTATAGAGGAAG
>JAGNSM010000113.1:0-5072 GCA_017988045.1 Fusobacteriaceae bacterium | reverse complement strand
TAGAGGAAGATGAGAACTTCAAAAAACATCAAAGAGACCTTATTCATAGAACATTTGATGAATGGAGAACAGAATATTTTAAAACTTTAGAGGAAAAGAAAAAAACAAATGTAGATTTGTTTGATGATGAACCTGAAGAATTAGTATAAAAAAAATAACCGAATTTTCGGTTATTTTTTTGGTTTTTATAACTGAGATAGTACTAAAAAATAATAGAATAGAAATTTTTGATAAATGTAAAAAAAATTAAAAAAATGATTTCATAGTAGAAACTATTTTCTACAGGAATAATAAAACCCTTGATTATTTATGAAACTAATAGTATAATGTTTTTATTAATGGTATAAGGGGCGTGAAAATATGGATTTACATTATTTAAGAATTTTTTATGAAGTAGCAACTGAAAGAAGTTTTACCAAAGCTGCTAATAAGCTTTTTATTAATCAATCGGCAGTATCTATTCAAGTTAAAAAATTTGAAGATATGCTAAATACTAAACTTTTTGATAGAACTTCTAAAAAAATAAAATTAACTTATTCGGGAGAAGTTTTATTTAAAGTAGCAGAAGAAATCTTTCAAAAGGTTAAAAGAGCAGAAAAAGAAATTGAAAAAATAGTTTTATTTGATAAAGCAAAAATAACTATTGGAGCAACTCATATGATTGGGGAACATCTGCTTCCTAGAATAATGAAAGATTTTACAAAAGCCCATCCAGAAGTTGAATTTGACTTAGTAATAAAAGAAAGAGAAAGTCTTTTAAAAGAGTTAAAAGAAGGAAAAGTAGATATGGTTCTAATGGGAACTTACTATATAAAAGATACGGAGCTTGAAGTAATAGATATTGCAATATATCCTTTTGTTATTGTTGGAAGAGAAAAAATAGAGGATATACAAAAATTAACAGAGCAAAAACTGATAATGAGAGATGACAGTCCACTTACATTAAAAAATATAGCTATGTTTGAGAAAAAAAATGAATTTACATTAGACAATAGAATACTTGTTTCTGGAAGTATAGAAACAATGAAAAATTTGGTTAAAGAGGGATTGGGATATACAGTACTTCCTTATTATTGTGTAAGTAAAGAAGTAGAAAGTAATGAGTTTTTTGTGTTAGAAGATTTTGCTGAGAATAAAGATGGTTATCAAATTGTTGTAACAAAAGATAGAGCTGATAATGCAGAAAGCAAAAAATTTGTTGAATTTGTAAAAAATAATTTTAAAATATAAAAATCACGGATTTCCCGTGATTTTTATATTTAGTATAGAAATAAGTCTTAAAAATAATATCTAGCACCAATTCCATATTCTGTTTCCACAAAATCATTAATACTTGTTAGATAGATAGTAGGAGCAATTTCACCAAAAATTTCTAAACTATCTGATAGAGCGTTTGCAAAATAAGAAATTCCAAAGACACCTCTAATTCCAACATATTTATCCTCTTCGTCAGAAAGTTTTAAACCAATTCCAACATATACAGGAACAGTTTCATTGGCATCGTAAAAAAATAATTTATCAAATGATACACCTATTTTACTATTGCCACTCTCATTTAGAGATAAAGTAAGTTGATATCCACGACCTTCACCATCATATGCCAAAGCATTGAAACCATTAGTGCTTCCAATAACAAATCCAGCTGCATAATTAAATCTTCCATTAGAGTCTACAGCAAAGATTGTAGTGCTAAAACTTAAAACTGAAAAAAGAATTAAAAGTAACTTCTTCATTAAATTTTCTCCTTTGTAATTTTTATGTTATTTAAAATTTCATTTCCTTTAATTTTGTCTAAAGTGTATAAAATCAATAAATTTATAGCTAATCCAAGAAAAGTGCTAATAACCCTCCTGCCCTCAGAAAAATCTAGATAAGAAGCTATAAAATAGAAACTTATCATAAAAATAATGGGACTTATATAAACTAAAAAGCCAAGTTTTAAAAGTTGTTTATCTTCAATAAAAAATTCAATCATGTCACCTTCATTTAAATCGTTTTTATTATATGAAAAAGTTTGAATAGCATGAGTTTTTTTATCACAACTATTACAATGAGAACAAGAAACATCTTTAAAAATTTCAATAGTTACAGAATCTTTGTCAATTTTTTTTACGATTCCACGATTTTTCATAAAAATTTCTCCAAGTTTTGAATTTTATTTTAACTTTTTAATATTATAGCACATAAAATATGAGATGTAAATTAAACTACCTTGAAAAAAGGGGGGCAATATGATAAAATCTAGATAAAGGTTTTTACTAAGGGGTGTTTATGAAAAAAGTTTTTTTAAAATATATAGAAAGTTTAATATTTCTTTCAATATTTTCTGTTTTGATTATGTTAAAGTTAAATAATGAAAATTCATATTTGTTAGATTTTAGTATGGGGAAATTCTTTTATTTGTTTTTACTTTATTTTTTATTAAGAACTTTTATAGCGCTAGAACAAAATAAAATGTTGAAAGAAATACTAAGAACAAGACTGAATGCATTTGTTATATTGGCATTATTAGTAGAGAACTTGATTATTATTTTAAATATGAAAGAGTATACATATAATGAATTCTTTTTATTGGGTATAGAAAAATTTAAATCTGGAGGTCTTTTTGTAAGCCTCTTTGGGAAATTGTATACAATTATTCCTAAAACAGGGATGATTACAATATTAAGTGTTTCTATAGCATTTTTATTCCTATATGTTTTTGGAAAGGTAATAGGGTTCATCAATAGAGAAATAGAAAAGAAAAAAAGTGGAGAATATGCGTTAGGAAAAGAAAGAAGAAGAGAAGAAAAAGCGAGATTAAAAAGAGCAAAAAAAGAAGAAAAAATAATTAGAAAAAGAGATAAAGATTTAGATGATATAATAGATAGAAATACCCCAAATAAAGAAGAAGACTTTATGGTAGATATAAAAAAAGAATTTCATACAATGCTTCAAGGAAAATCAAGAACAGAAGAATTGAGTGTTGAAGATGAACGAAGGAAAAGGGTTCAAGAAGATATTAGGGAGAGACATGAAAAGAATAGAGAGAGTAAGGAAGAAAAAACAGAAATAATTTTTTTAAAAGAAGAAAATTTAATTGATGGAAAGTTATTTTCTGATAAAAAGGATGAAAATATTTCTTTAAAGAATTATGAGCAAAAAAACTTATTCTCATACCCAAGTGAACATATAGAGTTAGCAAAAAATCTAGGAATTTCAATAGAAAAACTAGCAAAAGCAATAGAATTAATTCATAAAGCAGGTGTTAAAGGCTCAGGGATTTTAGAAAGAGAGCTTAATTTGAGTAATGACGAAGCTGAAAGAGTTTATATAAAAGTAAAGAAAATGAGGGAGTATAAATGATATTAGCGTCAAAAAGTCCTAGAAGAAAAGAGATACTTGAGGATTTTGGATTTGAGATAGAAATAATAGCGGAAGATGTGGTAGAAGAAAGCAGTCAAACAGATTCATTATTATGGGCACAAGATATAGCGTTAAAAAAAGGAAGAGTTGTTGCGGAAAAAAACAAAGATAGATGGGTTATTTCTGCAGATACAGTTGTAGTTTTTAATGATGAATTCTTAGGAAAGCCTAAGGATAAAGATGAAGCAAAAAAAATACTTGAAAAACTTTCAGGAAATACTCACGAAGTAGTAACAGCAGTTGCTATGATGAATTTGTCTCAAAATATAGAGTTTGCCTTTGCAGATGTTACAGAAGTAAAATTTAAAAAGCTTGATTCTAAAGAGATAGAATGGTATGTTGAAAGTGGAGAGCCTATGGATAAGGCAGGTAGTTATGGTATACAAGGGAAGGGCTCTATATTTATAGAAAAGATAGAAGGAGATTTTTTTAATGTAATGGGATTTCCTATATCTAAATTTTATGATAAACTAAAGGAGCTTGGTTACAGTATAGAGGATTTATATAAAATATAAAGAAAGGTCTTAGAGGTGAAAGATGAGATTTAAAGTAGGTAGCTTATTAAAAATGTTTTCGGAAGATATAGGAATAGATTTAGGAACAGCGAATACTCTTGTTGTTGTTAAAAATAAAGGAATAGTATTAAATGAACCATCAGTTGTGGCGGTCAATACAAAAACTAATAAAATAGTTGAAGTAGGGAATAAAGCAAAATTAATGATAGGAAAAACTCCAGATTCAATACAAGCAATAAGACCACTTAAAAATGGTGTTATAGCAGACTATGAGATGACAGAAAAAATGCTTAGAGAATTTTATAAAATTGTTCTTAAAAGAAATGTGTTAACTAATCCAAAAGTAGTTATATGTGTTCCTGCAGGAGTTACACAAGTAGAAAAAAGAGCAGTTGTAGATGCTACTAAAGAAGCTGGAGCAAGAGAAGCATACTTAATAGAAGAGCCAATGGCAGCAGCTATAGGAGCAGGACTAGATATATTCCAACCAGAAGGTAATATGATTGTAGATATAGGTGGAGGAACTACAGAGATAGCAGTAATATCGCTAGGTGGAATAGTAAAAACATCTTCATTAAGAGTTGCTGGAGACAAGCTGGATGAGGCTATAGTTCAATATGTTAGACAAAAACATAATCTTTTAATTGGAGAAAAAACAGCAGAAGAAATAAAAAATAAAATAGCTATGGCAACAGATGAAAGTGAAGAATTAACAGGTGAAGTAAGAGGTAGAAATATACTAAATGGACTTCCTAGAAATATAAGTCTTAAATCAAGTGAAATTAAAGATGCTATTACTGAATTTATTGAAGCAATAGTTGAAGAAATTAAAGTAACGCTTGAAAAAACGCCCCCTGAACTTGCTGCAGATATATATCAAAAAGGTATAATATTAGCTGGTGGAGGAGCATTAATAAGAGATTTGGATAAAAGAATATCTGAAAGTTTACAAATACCAGTACTAGTTGCAGAAGAACCGCTAAACTGTGTAGTAAGAGGAATAGAACTTGTACTTAAAGATTTTGATAAATATAAAGAGGTTATAGTATCACCATCAGATTATTAATACCCTTGTTTTTACAAGGGTTTTCTCTATAATAAGGCTCTAAATTTTTGAGTAGCGAGAGGTGAAAATGAGAAGAAAAAATATTA
>JAGNSM010000112.1 GCA_017988045.1 Fusobacteriaceae bacterium | reverse complement strand
GAGATTTTTATATTACCGAATTCAAAAGGTTAGCTGGATATAGTATCAATAGCTTTAATAGTTTATTAGGCTACTTAATGAATAAAGATATTGAGAACTTTAAAGGTTTTTTGCAAGAAATGTTTTACACAGCTGTTAGTTATTATGATACAGATAAAGAAGAGAAATACTATCATAACTTAATGCTGGGATTTGTTTTTGGGTTAAGTGACAATTATGAGATTCGTTCTAATAGAGAGTATGGAACCGGAAGGGTAGATTTACTTTTGAAATCAAAAAATAATATTCTTCCAAACTATATATTTGAGTTTAAAGTATCTAAAAAGATGGAAGACTTAGAAAGTGATTGTCAGAAAGCCTTAGACCAAATAGAAGAGAAAAAATATGGAATTGAAATTGAGAATCCTGTAAAAATTGGGATGAGTTTCTATGGGAAAGAAATAGAGATACTATCAAAAGAATAGATTTTTTCATTTATTAAGTTATCGGAAAGTTTCGCCTTGATACATTTTTTATTACTGATCAGAATTTTTTTATAAATAAAGTTGTTTTTACTTTTTTTATGTAATATAATTTGCTTGAAGGGAATATCAATAAAAACTCTGTGGTAGAATAATTATTTAAGTTCTGTGATTTAAATTTTTAAATTTAAGTTTTATTTAAAATGAGGTGATGATTTAATTCTAAAGATTAATAAGTCATTTTTTAGGTTTAAGTATTAGTTTATATTTTTATATATGTAAATAAAGGCTTTTATTAAGTTTCAAGTTTTAAATTTAAGAATTATTTTAATTTTGAAGTATAAAGTATTAAGGATCTTCGCTTAAATGTTTAGTTTTTAGATTAAAGTTATTCTACCATTCCCTTCACAATAATTAATTATAAACATGAATTTTTCAATTCGTGTTTTTTTATGCTTTTATTTAATATGTTGTGGATTTTCAAGGGTATTTCCTTGTTTTATATCAAAGTCATCAAATTTTACATTATGTAAAAGCATATTCATACGAGCTAGATTGTAGGTTGTTTGATTAAGTTCTTGTCCACTAATATGTACTACTTCTCCATTCCTATCATCCATTTCTCTTTTTACTCTAAGAAGTAAAGAACCTGAACCACAAGTTGGGTCTATGTTCATGCAGATTTTGATACAAAAATAAAAAGCCCTCTCCTGGGCTTAAACCCGGAAAAGGCTTGAAATCAAGGGCGTTTAGAGAAGTCCTCGGACTTGTGAAACGCATTAGATTGCTAACCTATTTAGTTTTTCGACTAGCTCATTTATGATTAAATCTAACTTGAATACCCTTACGTTCATTCAGGCGAAATAATTAAAAAGTATAGTTAAAATTAAAAGGTTCAGTATCGATATGTTTCCTCTAACACCATGCGGTATCACATTACTCTTATACAATTTAACAAGTCTAGTTGTCTATGGGGTAATTTATGCATTTTAACCCCGGGGATACCTTTCGCCAAATAGTATACAGCTTAAACATTGTCTATTTCCAATGCCTTCTTCGCCATTTGAACATATTCCTCAGCACCAGATATGATTGCAAACTCAGCAATTGAAACCGGACATGCAGCGACCAATTCAATAATATGCTCTTTCATTTTAGGCCAGTAATAACCCCCAGCTTCTTTATAAGCAATTATCAGAGCTTCTAATCCTTCTTCTCCAAAAGCCTTGTAGTTGAAAACAAAGTCATTTGAAATATCTGTTACCTTAGCTTCAGTCCAGTCGATCAATCCAGTCACATTAGCTTCTTTATCAATCATAGTATGTCCGGCATGAACATCTCCATGAATCAGTCCAGTTTTCTTTGGCCACATTTCATCATCATTAACCCATGACTGCCATCTGTTCCATAATTTCTCACCTACACCGAATTTTGTTTTTACATTATTCATACGCTGCTTCATTGATTTTCTCGCTTCTTCAGGTGTTTGCACTATTAGTCCAAATTCCTTAGCTTTATCATTAGGAATACTATGAAGCTCTGCTAACACTCTTCCAAGAGACATGTGAAAGGATGGTGGAATGTTATTAATATCTATCTCCCAAACATAGTTTCCGATATTATGATCAATGGTTCCTGCTGGCACACCATCTAACTTCTTGTATGCTATTAGTTCATCTGTGTAAATAATCCAGTTTGGTACCTGAAAAGATTTAACACACTGATTAACCAAATCTAATGCTTGTTTTTCTACCCTTGTTCTAGGCATAACATCTTCACGCCTAGGCAATCTAAGAACCCAATCTATTCCACTTTCATCTAGTGCAAATACAACTTGAAAATCAAGTCCGGATTCATTAAACTGCATTGTTTCTTCCTTTAGAATAAGATTATGTTTTTTAGCTATTTCTATAACTTGTTTCATATCTTTACTCATTCAAATCACTCCTGTCTAAAAATTTTTATTCATAAATTTGCTGCATGCTTTGATATAACATTAATAATTTCATCCCAATCATTATGGTGAAGCTCATGCCCTGTACCCTCTAATGTAACCAATGCTGCATTTGGTATCACTTCGGAAAGATGAATTCCATGCTCGTAGGGAATGATAGGGTCTTCTGTTCCGTGAATCACCAATGTAGGAGCATTGATTTCATTGGTTCTAGACAAATACGAACCCCAGCCTTTAATAAATCCATGATTCTCCATACTCTGCAAATTACTAGCTCTATCAAATTCTTCTTCATTCAGTCTCCTAACCTTCTCTTCATCAAATATATGTTTTGATCCTATAAGAACTTTGCTTTTTTTGATAGAACACTCTACCACTTCATCTTTGTTTTGCCAGTTTCTGATTTTTAGCTCACTTAAGGCCTCAGTTATCTTACTATCCTTTTTAGGAAGACTAGAATCGAAATTTGATGTCATAATTAATGATATAGTAAGAACCCTACTTGGATGTTTAAGTGCTATTATCTGCGTAATTATTCCACCCATAGACATACCGACTATGTGGGCCTTATCAACCTTATAGGCATCTAGTACTTGGATTGCATCATCAGCCAAATCCTCAAAGGTATACTCTGGATGGCCATATTCGTAAGTAATTGACTTGCCTACATCTCTATTGTCATATCGTATAATGTGAAACCCTTGGTTACTTAGACTCTTACAAAACTCTTCTTCCCAATAAATCATTGATGCAGTAGCTCCCATAATTAACAAGATCGTTGGATTATTAATTTCGCCAAAACTTTCAGCACAGATATGAACATCATTAAAACGAATTATTTTTTCTGTCATAACTTATCACCATTTTTCTACTTTCTTTAAATAATATCTTTACCTATGTCCAATTAAGTTCGAATGATTTGGTTAGCAACAGCTTCAAATGATAAATCTCTAACCCTTACATAGTTATATTGCTGTAAATTTCTCTTTTGAGAACCTATTAGTAAAGCGGCCCTTAAAACTCCAGCTATAACGCTTGGGTCTTCATTAATAATCTCCTTAGAGTCTTGCCGTGACTTAATAAATTCCATTAGTGGAACAATACTTCTCAGACTTTCAGAACCGATGTATTGTGGATTTAGTTTTCTTGATACGATATTGTATTCTTCCAGGTCATAAATCAGCCTTTGGGTTAATATTTTTGATTCCAATTCCATCGCCATTTTATTTAAATATGTCTTTATAGCTGTATATATATCCTTAGCGGCCATAACCTCTGGCCAAACTTGTTTCTCAATTTGTTCTCCCTCACGTGCTAACAATTCCATATATAGCATTTCTTTTGATTCGCAAAATATATAAAAAGAACTCTTTGAAAATGCCAACTGATGAAGTAATATCCTCAATAGAAGTACTTTTAAAGCCTTTATCTAAAAAAAACCGATAGGCTACTTCAAGCAATTCTTCTCGAATTCTTTCTTTTTCTAACTCTGTAAATTTTGCCATAACTTAAACTCCCTCCTTACTTCATAAATATAAAAACAAAATATTTATTTGTTTTTATAATAACATGTATGCGAAATCACGTCAATTTAAACTTTATTTTTCTCAAAATATAAAGAAGCCGACTCAGATCATTGATCCAAGTCAGCCAGCTAATCTATTACTCTCAATCAAACTATATCTCCATTTCAAAACTTCCGTAATATCTGAAACTATAATAGTATATGAAAATATGATATATAGTTAAACCTTTCAGGCAAAACATACATACTACAGGGTAAACAAAAGTGCTATTTCTATTCCCACAGACTTAAAACACACGAAACTGCATGATTGATTATCCCATGAACCCCTTGATTTTACTGACTATTTCCGTTCTAGCAGACATACGGTCTCCACATGCCTTGAGTAGACAAAAATGATGCCGTTTGAATATATTGGGGCCTTGGTGGAAAATTGACTTTTATCACTTGTATGTTGCATATTCTGTAATCTAACGGGCTCAAGGCCCATGCGATAACTTATTCCTTTTCTCGAAGAGTTCAGAAGCGAATTTCGAATTTAATGTTTGAGCAATCACAGTTAACTTAAATTAATTTGGTGAATGTAATCCAAGTCTATTACCTTCTGTATCAATGAACAATGCATAATATCCACTTTCGTCAGCGTGAAGGGTCTTTGGAACAATAATTTTCCCTCCATTACTCTCGATCTTATCCAGTATGATCTGAAGATCATCTCCACCATCCAGGTAAATGGTTACTCCATTGGACGAAGGTGTATACCCCTCACCTTGAACTATGACTCCAATAGTTATTTGCTCATCCGTTGGGAATAATCCCATTTGCATATCCACGAAATCCATTTTCTCGATGTCTATGCTCAAAATATTTTGATAAAACTCGATTGCTCGCGAAATTTCTGTTGCTGGTATTTCAAAAATAGAAACAAAACTTTTCATACTAATGACCTCCTTAAGATTGTGATAAAACCTAAGGACATTATAATCAATCGCCTCATCATATAATTGTAAAAATGAGACACTATTAAACTATTTGTAGAATAGGGAGGAAAGAACCATATTATCGTGCCCTAAAAAATCTTTAGGACTAATTCCTGTAAACTCCTTAAAGTCCTTAATAAAGTGTGATTGGTCATAATAACCACTTTTATAAGCAATATTAGTTAGGTTATCAATCTTTTCATTTGTCAATAACTTCAAGACAGATTGAAATCGGATAACTTTACCTAATTGTTTAGGACTAACGCCAACTTGTTTTAGAAATTTTCTTTCTAGTTGTCTTCTCTTTGATAAGTCTTGCTTGAGAATCTCATTAATCTGTGTGCTCCCTTTTGTTAATAGAAGAATATCAACAGTGGTTTTTACGATATTATCAATTATTATCTTGTCATTTAATCTGTCAAAAAGAAATTTTTCAATGTACCCTATTCTTTCCTTAGTGTCCGCAGCCTTAATAATTTTCTCTTCGAGTTCTTTTGCAGCAACCTCTCCAAACAAGTGACCTAAAGGGGTCTCTTTGTTAACTAAGTCTTTAATGGGTTCTGAAATGAAATTTGAAAAACCATAAGGATAAAAACTCACTGCAAATGTATTTACATACCCCATCGGTTGAATATAAAAAGGTTCAATTGTTTGTCCAAGTATCATTGCTCGTGGCTGTATGATAAATTCATCTTCCGCGGTGTATCGTTTAATATCATCCCCTAGAATGAAGGCCATTTCAATACAGCCATCTGGTATAATACGTTGTTTTTCCGAATTCTCTTCAGCAGATACTTCTAAAGTCCAATAAAAGTTAACCAAAGATTCTAAATCCTGATGCGGTTTAAAAGTTTGATAATTCATGAATTACACCTTCTCCTTAGTAATGCTAAACTGCATCTTCAGTTGCATATGAAAACGACTGTCTGTATTCGTTTGTATTTCTTCATGGTAAAGCAATATACCACAGTCATTATTGCAATAAACTAGGCAAGAGCAACCCAAATATCATCTCGTACTGGTTGACCTAATAATATATTGCGAATAGCCTCAATGACAGGTGATCGCAGAATAAATACAAAATCACCGCCTGTAACTTGTACACCTAGTGTGCCACAATCATTCAATTTACTTGTCTCTATCTCTTTTCTAGCTTCACCACGCACTCAACATGAAACGAGTGAACACTAAGTATGTCAAATCTGCCTGTCTGTTTGTGGAAACATATCAATAAACCTTTTAACGATAGGTAGAAACTATCATTAAAAGGTATAAGACAGATTAACTGGGATTTTTTAAGCTTTAGATATCGGAATCCAAAGTTCCATTTTATAGTCTTTGCTATTCATATCACCTTCATAATAATATTCAAAGTCAGGTTTTCCTGAATGGACATAACCATGCTCAGGGAAGAAAACTTCCATCGCATATTTCCATCCGTTATGAATACAATCCGGAACAGATCCTATTAATTCTACAAC
>JAGNSM010000111.1 GCA_017988045.1 Fusobacteriaceae bacterium | reverse complement strand
ATATCCATTTTTTATTGGAAATTCTTTTGTTGCAATTAAACTTCTTTTAGCATATAATTTAGTGAGACTAATTTATAATAAAGAAGGGATATTATGAAAGATAAAATAATAATTAAAGGTGCTAGAGAGCATAATCTAAAAAATATAGATATAGAAATACCTAAGAATCAATTTGTAGTAATAACAGGAGTAAGTGGAAGTGGGAAATCTTCTCTTGCTTTTGATACTATTTATTCAGAAGGGCAAAGAAGATATGTAGAAAGTCTTTCAGCCTACGCTAGACAGTTTATAGGACAAATGCAAAAGCCAGATGTTGATAGTATAGAAGGACTTGCTCCAGCTATTTCTATTGAGCAAAAAACTACGAATAGAAATCCTCGTTCAATAGTTGGGACAATAACAGAAGTTTATGACTATATGAGACTTCTTTGGGCTCATGTTGGGGAACCTCATTGTCCAGTTTGTCATAAGGGAGTAAAAGGGCAAACGGTAGAAGAGATAGCAGATAATGTTATAAAAGAGAGTAAAGATAAGAGTAAATTAATAGTTCTTGCTCCAGTAATTAAAGATAAAAAAGGGACTCATAAGAATCTTTTTATAAATCTAATGAAGAAAGGATTTGTGAGAGCAAGAGTTGATGGGCAAATACTTTATTTAGAAGAAGAAATTGAGCTAGATAAAAATAAAAAACATAATATTGAAGCGGTTATAGATAGACTAGTTTATAAAGAAGATGACAAGGAGTTCATTGGAAGATTAACTCAAGCAATAGAGAGTGCTGTGGATTTAGCAGAAGGAAATGTAATTGTTAATATAGATGAAGCTGATTCATATTTTAGTGAAAATTATACTTGTCCAGACCATGGATTTAGTTTCCCAGAAATAAATCCAAGATTATTTTCTTTTAATGCTCCTTTTGGTGCTTGTCCAGAATGTAACGGACTAGGGAAAAAACTAGAAGTTAATGAGGATTATTTAGTATTAGATGAAAATTTATCTTTAAATGAAGGCGGAATATATATTCCAGGAGCAACTACTGCTAAAAATGGTTATACTTGGACAATATTTGATGCAATGTGTAAAGATATGAAAATAGACACAAATAAACCTGTAAAGAATTTGACGAAAGAAGAGAGAGATTTAATTTTTTACGGAAGTAAAGGGAAAAAATTTAAGATTAAATATGTAGGCGACTCTTTTTCTTATGATGGATTAAAAGAGTTTGAAGGAATAGTTAATAATATAGAAAGAAGATACCGTGAAACAAGCTCTGAAAGTATGAAAGAAGAGATGGAAAATAAATACATGATAGAAAGAGTTTGCAAAACTTGTCATGGAAAAAGGCTTAAAGATGAAGTTTTATCAATAACAATTAACGATAAATCAATTATGGAAATTTGCGATTTGAGTATAAAAGATTCTTTAGGTTTCTTTAATAATCTTATTCTAACGAAACAACAAGAAGAGATTGCTAAAGAAATATTAAAAGAGATAAGAGAAAGATTATCTTTTATGATAAATGTTGGATTAGATTATCTTACTTTAGGAAGAGAAACGAAAACTTTAAGTGGAGGAGAAAGTCAAAGAATAAGACTTGCTACCCAAATAGGATCAGGTCTTACAGGAGTTCTTTATGTATTAGATGAGCCAAGTATAGGTTTGCATCAAAGAGATAATGATAAACTCCTAGAGACTCTTAATAGGCTTAAGGATATTGGGAATACTCTTATTGTCGTTGAGCATGATGAAGACACTATGATGGCTTCTGATTACTTAATTGATATGGGACCTCGTGCAGGAAGATTTGGTGGAGAAATAGTAGCTAAAGGAACACCACAAGAGGTTATTGATAATCCAAATTCTATAACAGGTAAATATCTTAAAGGAGAAATTTCAGTAGAGATTCCTAAAAAAAGAAGAAAATCAGAAAAATATATTGAGCTAAAAGGTGCAAAGGGAAATAATCTTAAAAATGTAAATTTAAAGTTACCATTAGGAATAATGACAGCAGTAACTGGAGTAAGTGGAAGTGGTAAATCAACACTTATTAATCAAACTTTATTCCCAATCTTATTCAATAAATTAAATAAAGGGAAATTGTATCCTTTGGAATACAAAGAAATAAATGGACTTGAACATCTTGATAAAGTTATAGATATAGACCAAAGTCCTATTGGAAGAACACCAAGATCTAATACTGCAACGTACACAAAGTTATTTGATGATATAAGAGATATATTTTCAGAAACTAAAGATTCCAAAATGAGAGGTTATAGCAAAGGTAGGTTTTCCTTTAATGTAAAAGGCGGAAGATGTGAAGCATGTCAAGGAGCAGGAATTTTAAAAATAGAGATGAATTTCTTGCCAGATGTTTATGTTACTTGTGATGTTTGTAAAGGTAAAAGATATAATAGGGAAACATTGGAAGTTCATTATAAAGGGAAAACTATATCAGAAGTACTTGATATGAGCGTAGAAGATGCCTATGAATTTTTTAAAGCTATTCCTAATCTAGAAAGAAAACTAAGAGTTCTTATGGATGTTGGGTTAGATTATATTAAACTTGGACAACCTGCGACAACTCTTTCTGGAGGGGAAGCTCAAAGAATAAAACTAGCAACAGAACTTTCTAAACAATCAAGAGGTCATACAATTTATATACTTGATGAGCCCACAACAGGGCTTCATTTTGAGGATATAAGAAAGCTACTAGAAGTACTTGATAGACTTGTAGAAAAAGGAAATACAATAGTTGTAATTGAACATAATTTGGATGTAATAAAAACTGCTGATTATGTAATAGATATAGGGCCAGAAGGTGGACAAGGTGGCGGACAAATAATGGTAGAAGGAACACCAGAACAAATAAGTAAATCTAAAAAATCTTACACGGGTCATTATTTGAAAAAAATACTGACTAAAAAGAAGTAATTACAAAATGAAACGGAATAGCTCCTATACTATAATGAAACTAAGAAATCTTGAATTTACTATGTTTTTTTACTGGATAGCAGTTATGAAATTTAAATAAAAGGAGTATAGACATGAAAAGAATACTTGTATTATTAATAATTTTTAGTAATATTGCATTTTCTGAGATAGTTTTAGATAAATCTAAAAGTATACCCATTAAATATGCGCCAACTAGTGTAACTGTTGATGGAGAAGGAAATATTTATTCTGTTAGTAGTTTTATAGGTATGGTAGTTAAATATAATAAAGAATGGAAGCATGAATATACTCTAAAATTTAAAGATACAAAGATTATATCAGATATTTTTTATTACAAGGATTTAGTATATGTTTTATTGGGGCAGGGAGTTATTGTTATCATTGATAAAGATGGAAATATTAAAAATGAATTAGATTTTCCTAAAGGAAAACTATTGGGAGAACTTAATGCACCTAACGGAATATATGTAGATAAAGATGGGATTTATTTGTGTGACACAGGAAATTCAAGGATAATTACTATGGATTTTAATGGTGAAAACTTGAAAGAGTTTGGGTATAAGACAGTTTTTGTAGATGGATTTGTTGAACCTAATGGTATTAGTAAATTGGGAGAATATTATGTTATAATTGATGGAAGTACAAAGGAAATTAAACTTTTTGATAAAGATGGTTTTTATGTTGGAAATATAAAAAATCAGGAGAAAGAAGAAAATTTCCTTATGGCACCAGAAGATGTCTATGTAGATAAAGATAATACAGTTTATGTAGTTGATGGAGGAACAAGTCAAATTCAAGTATTTAGTACTGATGGTAAAATTAAAAGTATAGGAGAAAAAGGTACTACTAAAAATAAATTTTATAACGTAAAAGATATTTGGGTAGATGATAAATATATTTATGTAGCAGATACTATGAATAAATCAGTTAAAATTTTGGATAAAAAAGATTTTACTGTTATAAAAGTTCTGAGCAGTAAGAAAAAAACAATATTTATTTTAGTAGCTATATTAATAGCTACAATTATTATTGTAATTACAAATAAAATAATGGCTAAGAAAAAAGGTGAGATTATTGAATAAAAAGGCTATTGGAGTTTTTGATTCTGGATTAGGTGGATTAACAGTAGTAAAAGAGCTAAAAAAAGTTCTGCCCAATGAAAGAATAGTTTATTTTGGTGACACAGCAAGAGTACCTTATGGGAGCAAATCTAAAGAAGTTATATTAAGATATAGTAGAGAAATATCTAAATTTTTAAAAGGTCAAGATGTAAAAATGATAGTAATAGCATGTAATACAGCTAGTGCTTTTGCATTAAAAGAGCTACAAGAAGAGTTAGATATACCTGTTATAGGAGTTATAGAAGCAGGGGCTAGAATGGCAGTAGAGCTTAGTGAAAACATTGGAATTATTGGAACAAAAGGGACTGTAAGTTCAAAAGCTTATTATAATGCAATTAAAAAAATAAATTTGGGAGCAAATGTTTATCAGAAAGCGTGTCCTTTATTTGTACCATTAATAGAAGAAGGAATGGCAGATGATTCAATAACAGAAGAGATAATTAGAAAATATCTGAGTGAAATAGATGGAATGATAGACACGTTAGTATTGGGATGTACACATTATCCTTTGATTACAAAGGCAATTAACAGAGTAACTAGTTATAAAATAAAACTTGTAAATCCAGCTGAAGAAACTGCTAAAGAAGTAAAGGAAACATTGGATAGACTTTCTTTGGTGAATGTAAAAAGAGAAGGAGAAGATCAATACTTTGTAAGTGATGCACCTGAGAATTTTAAAGAATTGGGGGAATTATTCTTAGGATTTGAATTGGAAGACTTACAAGAAGTAAATTTAGAAAAATAGGAGGTTATAATGTTTGATTACATTAGGGGAAAAGTTACAAATAAAAAAGTAGATTATGTAACATTAGATGTAAATGGAATAGGTTACAAAATACATATTTCTTTAAATACTTTTGATAAAGTAAAGGAGTCAGAAGTTAGGCTGTACATACATAATTATGTAAGAGAAGATGCTTTTATTCTTTATGGTTTTTATGATGAAAATGAAAGAGAATTTTTTGAAAAATTGTTAAGCGTTAGTGGAGTAGGGGCAAAACTAGCTATAGCGATTCTTTCTACATTTAATGTTAAAGATTTGAAACACATGATTTTAAATGAAGATATAAATCTTCTAATTAAAGTGCCTGGATTGGGAGTAAAGAAAGGTAAAAAATTAATTTTAGATATTAAAGATAAACTACCTGTAAACTTTACACTTGAAGATGGGTTTGAGAATTTGGATAGTATAAGAGTTTCTGAGCTAGAGGAAAATATTTATCTAGCGTTGGAATCTTTGGGTTATAGTAGTAAAGATATTGATAAATTTGTAGAAAGAGAAAAGATTAAAGACTACAAGAATATTGAAGAAGCTATTAAGGATATACTGAAAAAAATTCAAAGTAAAAAATAATCTTTTCTCTAATATTAGAGGAGGCTTATGAAAAAAAAGGGATATACTTTATTTGAAGCATTGGTAGTAATAAGCATAATGGTAATAATATCTGGTGTTGCTTCTGCATCAATAAGTAGGTATAATAAAAGTAGAGATAATAACATGCTTAATAATGAACTAAAAATGAAATTCCATATGATAGCAGGGGAAGCGTTTAATACCAAAAGTAAAATACAATTTGTTCCTGATTATGACAATAATTTGATTTTATTTAAAAAAGAAGGTACAATAATAGAAAAAGTTAAATTGCCAAAAGGATATAACTATAGTAATAATGCATCAAATTCAGCAATTTACTTTACTGAAACAGGAAATGTTTCTCCTATGTTTAGTTTTTTTGTAAAAGATGAAGATGGAAGTAACGTTTTAAAATTGACATTTAGTTCTGTAGATAAATTTGTAAAAAGCGTCCATATAAGACAATATATTTATGAAAATGGAGTAGAGCAAGAAACTAATTAGGAGGATAAAATGAAAAATCGGGGATTTTCATTAATGGAATTAATGATAGTTGTTGCTATTATTATGATATTAGGTGCAGGCGGAATGTGGACTCTTAAAGATAGACTGTATAAGAATGAAATTATTAAGATAAAGGCTGCAGTACCGACTTTACTAAATAGTGGAGCTTTAAGAGTTTATGAAAGAGGAACTTCTGGAGCAGCACTTACAGTAACAGGTGGCTCAATATCTATATCTAATGTTGGAGCAGGAATGGAAGTGAAATCTAGAATGTTTACATTTTCAACAACAGCTTCGGCAACAAATCTTGAGATAAATTCCTTAGGAGGATTTAGGGGAGATTTTAATATATTGGTAGAAGACAAAGACGCTAACGATGTAATGACTTTTAAAATCATTACTAAATCAAGTTTCGGAGTTTTTAAAGTAGATGTAGTAGAATAAATTGTAGGCGAATGTTTCGCCTATTTTTTT
>JAGNSM010000036.1 GCA_017988045.1 Fusobacteriaceae bacterium | reverse complement strand
ACTTTCTCTTACTGAAGAGGAACTTGCAGCAATTGATAAAAAGTATAATGAAGAAAAAAGAAAAGAGCAAGGACTTGGATTTGATATAATGGGAATTGGAGAAGAGGAAGAAGAGGTAATCTACAAACAATATTATGCACTTACCGTTGACGGTATTAGAAACGAGCATTATTATAGAGCATCCAATAATTTTATGGATTCGTTGGAAAGTTTAGATATTTCTTTGGAAGCACATTATAACAGATTTAAACTTAAATATACTTTTGACCAAGTATTTTCATTTACAGAAAACAATTCTGTATTTACTAAAACAATGACTACGAAAGAACATGAATTTAGTGCCTTAACAATGATTGGAAAAGATACTAAATCATGGAAGTTAAAAGGGACTGCAGGAGTAAATGAGATAAAAAGTAGAGATAACGGTTTATTGGATACTTGGAGTCTATCTATAGGAAAAGAATTTGAGTTTATGTCAGCAACACTAAAATATGAACAAGAGTGGAATTCAACATATTCCGAGTATGATTGGACATGGAGTGTAAACTTCGCACTACTTACTTTCCCAGAAAAAGGAATTAATGTAGGAACGAAATATGAAAGTGGAACTCTTAGTCCAGAAATAACAGCAGGAATGTAATACAAAATAATTTGGAAAGGCAGATAAAATTCTGCCTTTTTATATTGGAAAACTTTCGGTTTAGCTGTTTTTATCTTTGCAAAATAGAGCAATCTATGATAAAATTAAAAATACAAAATTTTATTTCTAAGAGAGGATGATAGACATGATTAATATTATGTTACCTAGTGGCGACATGAAGCAATTTGAAAACAGTGTAAATATGTTCGATATTGCTAAAAGTATTAGTAACTCTCTTGCCAAAAAAGCTATTGGAGCAAGAGTTGATGGGAAGTTAGTAGATATGACCTATGTTGTAGAAAAAGATGCAAAGGTTGAATTAGTGACCCCAGAAACCGAAGATGGAGTAGAAATAATAAGACATTCTACAGCTCATTTAATGGCTCAAGCTGTAATTAGATTATTTCCAGGGACAAAAGTAAGTATAGGTCCATCTATTGATAAAGGATTCTATTATGATTTTGACCCACTAAACCAATTTTCTGAAGAAGATTTAATTAAAATAGAAAACGAAATGAAAAATATAGCTAAAGAAGACATTAAAATAGTAAGACATGAGATTACTAGAGAAGATGCTATAGAGAAATTTAAAGCTATGGGAGAAAACTATAAAGTAGAAATAATTGAATCTATTCCTGTTGGAGAGATTTTATCTCTTTATGAACAAGGAGAATTTATAGATCTTTGTAGAGGGCCTCACGTACCATCGACTAGATATTTGAAAGCATTCAAATTGACAAAAGTTGCAGGAGCATATTGGAGAGGTGACTCTAAAAACAAAATGCTTCAAAGAATTTATGGTTATGCCTTTGCTGAAGAAAGAGAACTTAAAGAATACTTAGTTCAACTGGAAGAAGCAGAAAAAAGAGATCATAGAAAACTAGGGAAAGAGCTTGAACTTTTCTTTATGTCTGACTATGGACCAGGATTCCCATTCTTTTTACCAAAGGGTATGGAGCTAAAAAATACTCTTATGAGATTATGGGAAAAAGAGCATAAAAAATCTGGATACAAAATGATTCAAACACCAATAATGCTTAACAAAGAACTTTGGGAAACATCAGGACATTGGTTCAATTATAGAGAAAATATGTATACATCTGAAATAGATGAATTAGAATTTGCTATAAAACCAATGAATTGTCCAGGTTGTATGCTTGCATATAAAAATGGATTACATTCTTATAAAGATTTACCATTAAGAATGGGTGAGTTTGGACATGTACATAGACATGAATTTTCAGGAGCTTTACATGGATTGTTTAGAGTAAGAGCGTTTACTCAAGATGATGCACATGTATTTATGACTCCTAGTCAAATGCAAGATGAAGTAATTAAAATTATTGATTTATATGATAAATTCTATACTTTATTTGGATTATCATATCATATAGAACTTTCTACAAGACCTGAAAATTCTATTGGAGATGTAGCTATTTGGGAAATGTCAGAAAAAACTCTTGCTGATGCGATAACTGCTTCTGGAAGAACATACAAACTTAATCCAGGAGATGGAGCTTTCTACGGACCAAAGCTAGATTTTAAATTAAAAGATGCTATAGGAAGAATTTGGCAATGTGGAACTATTCAGCTTGATATGAACTTACCTGAAAGATTTGACTTGTCATACATCGGTGAAGATGGGGAAAAACATAGACCAATAATGCTTCATAGAGCTATGTATGGAAGTATTGAGAGATTTACAGGGATACTTATTGAACATTATGCAGGAGCTTTCCCATTCTGGTTAGCGCCAGTTCAAGTAAAAGTACTAACAATTACTGATGACCAAATAGACTATGCAAAAGAGATACAAGCTTTACTTGAAGAAAGAGGTATAAAAGTAGAACTTGATACTAGAGCAGAGAAGATTGGTTATAAAATAAGAGAAGCTAATGGGAAATACAAAATTCCTGTACAGTTAGTCTTAGGAAAAGCCGAAATAGAAAATAGAACTGTAAATGTAAGAAGATTTGGAAGTCAAGATCAAACTTCTATGAGCTTAGATGAGTTCTTAAAAATGGTAGAAGAAGAAAATAAAGTTAAGTTCTAAAATAACATAAAAAGGAGGTAGTAATGTACAATCATCAATACGTAGATGAAGAAATTATTATTGACGGAATAAGAAAAGTAATACTTAGACTAGTCATTGCTGTTGTAATAGCTTTAGGAAGCATGCTTTCTACAGCCTATTATCATCCAATAACAAAGTTCGTAAGCAACTATTCTACAAAATTGATAATAGCTGGTTTTGTTGTTCCTTTGGGAATATCAGTTTTAATTAATAGAATTAATTTGACTATAAATAAAATGGCATTCTTTACTTACAGCGTACTTACTGGCCTTCTTTTATCTTATGCAGTTTTCAAATATGGAATAGGAATTACTTTATTTTCTTGTATATTTGCAGCAGGAATTTTCGCAATAATGGCACTTTTTGGTTATTATACTAAAGAGGATTTGGAGCGATATAGATTAATTTTGAAGATAAATATGTTTTTCTTGATATGTTTGTTTTCTATAAACTTATACTTTGGAATCCCTATACTTTATTGGATAATAGCTTATTCGGCCTTGATTAATTTTACATCACTTATAGGATTTGATATAAATCATATAAAAAAAGAATTGATTCTTATGTCTAAAAATGAAATTTTCTTAGATAGAGTCAGCTTAATGGGAACAATGCAGTTTTATTTAGATTATTTCGTTTTGAGTCTTGCTTTAATGAGTATTTTCGGAAAAACATTTACTTGATATTATTTCATGGATATGATACAAATAATTTAAAGATAAATTTTTTATAAAATATTATTTTAGGAGGAGTAAAGAAATGTTAGGAAATAATTATAATGTAGCATATGATGAAGATGTGCTAAATAGTTCTATTAGAAAAGTTTTTTTATGGATGATAGTTGGGCTGTCTCTAACAATAGGAACAATGTTTGCTGTAGTTGGTAATGAATCTTTAGCGTCTTTTGTATTTAGTAGTTGGCGTATATTAATTTTTGCTGAGTTGGGATTAGTAATAGCGTTGTCAGCAGCTATAAGAAAAATTAGTTCAGCAGTGGCAGGAATTATGTTTTTATTATATTCAGTAATGACAGGATTAACTCTATCTTTTACGCTTTTTTTATATGATTATATGGCTATAATATTAGCATTCTCCACAACAGTAATAATATTTGTAGTTATGGCACTGTTTGGTTATTTTACTAAAGAAAATCTTATGAGTTTTGGTAGAATGCTTATGGTAGGACTTATAAGTTTGGTAGTTGTATCAATAATAAATATTTTCTTAAAATCACCAAGCTTATATTGGATAATAAGCTATGCTGGAGTTGTAATATTTACAGCACTTATAGGATATGAT
The DNA here is from genome assembly GCA_017988045.1 of Fusobacteriaceae bacterium. Lineage (GTDB taxonomy): Bacteria > Fusobacteriota > Fusobacteriia > Fusobacteriales > Fusobacteriaceae > JAFGUR01. The sequence continues at coordinate 14,903 of JAGNSM010000036.1, read as the reverse complement.
ATGCAAAAGATAAAATTGAGTTTGATAAATAACTCTCATGGAGATACAGAAACATTATCGAAAATATCAATTTTAGGTGCTTTAGAACTATATTTAGACTTTGTAAATTTATTCTTGAGTTTATTGAGAATATTTGGGAAAAAAAGATAATTTTAAATTTAATAGCGACATTGTCGCTATTTTTTTTAGAAAAATTATTTATATTGATTATGAAATTAAGTAGAATCATTAACTTTGAATATGAATAATTAATGAAATATCAATTTTCAAGCAATAAAAAATAAGAAAAGTTATTAATAAGAATAGACAGAATAAGAACAAAAGTGAAGTTGTAAAACGAACACAGTAATGAAAAATGTAAATAGGAAAAAATATATCTAACAATTAAATAATAAGTACATATATAATTATTAATTTAAGATAAAAAAAGAGACCCTAATTCTAGGATAATCATATATAAGCAATAAAATATAAATAATATATTTGGAAAAATAAAAAATAAGGTTAACTCATAGTGGAAGTGGTGGATAATAGAGAATGTTCAATTATAGTTAACTGAAAATGGAATTTGTGGAACAAGCTCAGCTTAAATTATACTAAAAAAGTCCAGTAAAAGCAGAGTTTTTAATAAAAACAACAAGAAAAAAATAATTTGATTAACAAAATAAATTTTCAACTAACCATTGATTTTTAAAGTAAAATTTAACATTAATAATAAGTTTAGGTTTGACATTTGTAAAAAAATAAAGTATAACTTAATGGGGAAACTTATCCTTACCAATAAAAAGGTAATGAAAAAAATCACATAAATAATATTAGGAGGTTTTGCTAATGGCAAAAAAAATGCAAACAATGGATGGAAATCAGGCTGCAGCACATGCAAGTTATGCGTTCACAGAAGTAGCTGGAATTTATCCTATTACACCATCAACACCAATGGCTGAATATACAGATCTTTGGGCTAGTCAAGGTAAGAAGAACTTATTTGGTGTACCAGTAAAATTGGTTGAAATGCAATCAGAAGCAGGAGCAGCAGGAACAGTTCATGGTTCTTTACAAGCAGGGGCATTAACAACTACATATACAGCTTCTCAAGGATTATTATTAAAAATACCTAATATGTACAAAATGGCTGGAGAGTTATTACCTTCAGTAATTCATGTAACAGCTAGATCATTAGCTGCACAAGCTTTATCAATATTTGGAGATCATCAAGATATTTATGCAGCTAGACAAACAGGATACAGTATGATAGCAACTGGATCTGTTCAAGAAGTAATGGATCTTGCTGGAGTAGCTCATTTAGTAGCTATAAAATCAAGAGTACCAGTTATGCATTTCTTTGATGGATTTAGAACTTCACATGAAATTCAAAAAGTAGAAGTAATGGATTATGAAGTATTTGATAGACTATTAGATAAAGAAGCAGTAACAGCATTTAGAAATAGAGCATTAAACCCTGAGCATCCAGTAACTAAAGGAACAGCTCAAAATGATGATATATACTTCCAAACAAGAGAAGCTTCAAATAAATTCTATAATGCAGTTCCTGCAATAGTAGAAGAATATTTTACAGCAATCTCTAAAGAAACAGGAAGAGACTACAAATTATTTAATTACTATGGAGCACCAGATGCAGAAAGAGTAATTATCGCTATGGGTTCAGTTACTGAAGCTCTTAGAGAAACTGTTGATTATTTAACAGCTAAAGGAGAAAAAGTAGGATTAGTAGCAGTTCACTTATACAGACCATTCTCTGCTAAACACTTATTAGCTGCAATCCCAGCAAGTACTAAAAAAATAGCAGTTTTAGATAGAACAAAAGAACCAGGAGCAGGTGGAGAACCACTATATCTTGATATAAGAAATGCATACTTTGAAGTTGAAAATTCTCCAATAATAGTTGGTGGAAGATATGGATTATCATCTAAAGATACAACTCCAATTCAAATGGTAGCAGTATTTGATAATTTGAAAGCTGATGTACCTAAAAATGGATTTACTGTTGGAATAGAAGATGACGTTACTTTCTTATCATTACCTGTAGGAGAAGAAATTTCTGTTGTTAATGATGATGTTAGAGAATGTTTGTTCTTTGGATTAGGATCTGACGGAACAGTTGGAGCTAACAAAAACTCAATAAAAATCATTGGAGATAAAACTGATTTATATGCTCAAGGATACTTCGCATATGATTCTAAAAAATCAGGAGGAGTAACTAGATCACATTTAAGATTTGGTAAATCACCAATAAGATCAACTTACTTAGTAAATACTCCACATTTTGTAGCATGTTCAGTTCCTGCTTATATAGGTCAATATGATATGTTATCAGGATTAAGAAATGGTGGAACATTCTTACTAAACTGTATTTGGGATAAAGATGAAGTGGTTAAACACTTACCAAACTCAGTAAAAAAACAATTAGCTACTAAAAAAGCTAAATTCTATACATTAAATGCAACTAAATTAGGAGAAGAAATTGGATTAGGAAACAGAACTAATACAATTATGCAATCTGCATTCTTCAAATTAGCTGACGTTATTGATTTTGCTACAGCTCAAAAATATATGAAAGATTATGCTGAAAAATCATACGGAAATAAAGGGCAACAAGTAGTAGAAATGAACTTTAATGCTATTGATAGAGGAGCAGGAGAATTAGTAGAAATTACTGTAGATCCAGCTTGGGCTAACTTAGCAGATGAAACAGCAGCTTGTGGAACAGATACAGCTTGTGGCGTAAGACCAGATTTTGTTAAAACTATCTGTGATCCAATAAATGGAATGAAAGGGGATTCTTTACCAGTTTCTGCATTTAATGGATATGAAGATGGAACTTTTGAAAATGGAACTACAGCATTTGAAAAAAGAGGAATTGCAGTTAATGTACCTCATTGGGTAAAAGAAAACTGTATTCAATGTAATCAATGTGCTTATGTATGTCCACATGCAGTAATTAGACCGTTCTTAATAGATGAAGAAGAAATGGCTAAAGCACCAGAAGGAATTAAAGAACAAAATATTAAACCAGTTGGAAAAGGATTAGAAGGATTACAATACAAAATCCAAATTTCTCCATTAGATTGTACTGGTTGTGGATCTTGTGCTAATGTTTGTCCTGCACCAAAAGGAAAAGCACTTGAAATGGTACCAATAGCTCAAGAAATTGAAGCTGGAGAACAAGTTAATGCAGATTACTTATTTAATGAAGTTTCTTATAAAGATACATTAATGCCAAAAACTACAGTTAAAGGGTCACAATTTGCTCAACCTTTATTTGAATTCCATGGAGCTTGTGCTGGATGTGGGGAAACTCCTTATATCAAAGCAATAACTCAATTATTTGGAGACAGAATGATGGTATCAAATGCTACAGGATGTTCTTCAATTTATGGAGGATCTGCACCATCAACTCCATACTGTACTAACTGTAATGAAGAAGGACCAGCTTGGGCTAACTCATTATTTGAAGACAATGCTGAATTTGGATTAGGAATGCATATAGGTTCTGAAACATTAAGAAATAGAATTGCTCATGTAATGGAAACTACTATGGATAAAGTTCCTGCTGATGTTGCAGAACTATATAAAAAATGGTTAGAAAATAAACAAAGTGGAGAAGTTACTAAAGAAGTAAGAAATGCTTTAGTTTCTAAATTAGAAGTAGCAACTTTTGAAGGGGCTGCGGAAATTTTATCTCTTAAAAATTACCTAGTAAAACAATCTCAATGGATATTCGGAGGAGATGGATGGGCTTATGATATCGGTTATGGTGGATTAGACCATGTTCTAGCTTCTGGAGAAGATGTAAACGTATTAGTAATGGATACAGAAGTTTACTCAAATACAGGAGGACAAGCTTCTAAATCATCACCAACAGGATCAGTAGCTAAATTTGCTGTTTCTGGAATGCCAATACAAAAGAAAGATCTTGCAGCAATATCTATGACTTACGGATACATCTATGTAGCTCAAGTATCAATGGGAGCAAATCAAGCTCAATACTTAAAAGCTATAAGAGAAGCTGAAGCTTTCCAAGGACCATCACTAATAATAGCTTATGCACCATGTGTAAACCATGGAATAAGAAAAGGTATGGGTAAATCACAAACTGAAATGAAACTTGCTACAGAATGTGGATACTGGCCATTATTTAGATACAACCCAATGTTAGAAAAAGAAGGAAAAAATCCTTTACAATTGGATTCTCCTGAACCTAAATGGGATACATATGATGAGTTCTTAATGGGAGAAGTTAGATATGCATCTCTTGCAAAATCTAATCCAGAAAGAGCAACAGTATTATTTAAAGCTAACAAACATGAAGCACAAAGAAAATGGAGACAATATCAAAGAATGGCGTCTTTAGACTTTAGTCCTGAAAAAATAGAAGAGTAATAAACTTGAGAGAAGGTAAGAAATTACCTTCTTTTTTTTCTAATGGAAGTAAAAGTATTTTAGTGATATACTTCTGTGACTAAAAAAAATTATATGAGGGGATAAAATGAAAAAAATTATTATATTTATTTTGTTAAGTTTAAGTATATTTGCAATAAGTGATGAGAAAAGAGAGCAAGTATTAAAAGATTTTAATGCTTTTAAAAGTAGTTACAGTATCAGAGATGGTCAGGAAACGGTAAAATATTTTACTCCTGATTCCATAGAATTATATGATAATTTACTAAAAATGGCTACTAAGGAAATCGGAAGTGAAAAGATTGGTTTTTTAGAATCAATGGTTATCATGGGTATTCAGAATAAACTATCAGTAGAAGAGATAAAAAAGATGACGGGTAAAGAGATAATAGTGTGGAGTATCAATGAAGGAGCAAATAGTTTTGAAAATTTTGATATTTTACCTGTATTTGATATTTATGATAAAGATGGATACGCTTATGTTGTTATAGGGTATGAAAAGGATAATATAGCAATAAAAATGGAAGAATCAGAAGGAATATGGAAAGTTAATCTGCCATATATTTTTGATATTATAAATAAAAATTTTGAAAAACTATTTGAAACAGATGGATATAAAGACTTATTTTCAAAGGATGGAATAAATGATTTAAATAAAAATGTTGATTACTATGGCTCGGATTATCAAGAATCGGGAAAAAATCAAGCACCGAGAACTAAAAAAAATTATTATTGAAATTAGGAAGAAATAACTATAAAATATAATAAACAGTTTTGGGAGGGCTAATTTAATGATAAAACATATTGTAATGTGGAAACTAGAAGAAAATGCAGAAGGTAACACTAAGTTGGAAAATGCAAAAATAATTAAAGAAAAGTTAGAAGCATTAGTTGGAATTATACCTGAAATAGTTGAACTTGAAGTGGGAATAGATATTCTAGGAACAAATCAATCATATGATGTAGTATTGGTTTCTATTTTTAAAAGTCTGGAAGAACTAGATATTTATGCAAAACATCCTGAACATCTAAAAGTAGGAGAATTTGTAGGGAAAGTAAGAAAAGATAGAGTAGCAGTAGATTATGAAGGATAAAAAAATCGGATTATTATTAATCCGATTTTTTTATCCAAATAAATAAGTTAATGTACCATTTCTTAAAATAACATAAATACCTACTAAAATCATAGAATAAGGGATAAGAATATGCCCATACTTCTTTATAATAACAGCTGTTTGCCTAAGCTCTAAAAGTTTCTCACTTAATTTTACCCAATAATGTGTATAAATAAAGAATAACGGAATTATTAGTAAAACATAAAATTTTAATGATGAAAACAAAGGGAAATAGACCGCTAAATTATCTCCGCCATTTGCCAAAGTGATAGTAGCAACTAAAAGTATATTTTGATTAATATGTTTTTTTAGATAATCTGTAATTTTATTATGTGGTAATTCAGGAAATATAGGACCTTCTTTGTGTTGATGAAAGATAAGGTCGATTCCTCTGTAGATAGGAATTAATCCTAAAAAACCTATGAATTTATAAGATAAAGCCATAGCAGGTAAACTAGCAAGTAAACTAATAGAAATTAAAAATGCTATACCAGAAAAATGACCATAAACAATATCTTTCTTTGAAAACTTTTCGTTACTAGTGGCGAAATGTAGGGTCAAAATAAATAGGTCATCTATACTCGTAGATAGAAATGCTATCATAGAAGCCAAAATTATTCCAAACATGGTTACTCCTTAATAAGTTAAATTTGTGTAGTTTTAGTATATCATAGATTTTATTTATATATCAAGAAAATTATAAGTCCATTAATCTTTTATTTTCATGTGTCTTGATTAAATTTTGAAAAGATTCGTAGATATCTTTGTATTCATCAGTATCATCAAATTCCAACAAATTATTTATTCCTGAATTTTCTAAACGTTCATTTATAATTTTTATATCCATTTTTTCAATAGAAAATGCAGGTTGATAACACAGTCCCTCATTTTCAAGAGAAATTTTATTTAATAAATTTATTTTCACTAGATAATCAATGAGGTTTTGAGTTAAATTTATTGAAATTTTTAATTTATGAGCAATAATTTCTGTAGAAAGCCGTTCTTTTTCCAATTCAAAATTTTTGATGTAAATGTACATTATCATTAATGAAATTATTTTTTTCTCGTAAAAACTTAATTTTATTGGTGACAAAGAGTAATCATATTTATAGTAGTTTTGAGATATGAAACTTAAATGACATCCTAATAGCATAATACTCCAGAAAAATCTTTGCCATAAAAGAAATACTGGAAGAATAGCAAAACTTCCGTAAATTGCATCATAATTTATTAAAAAACGTTGAAATCTAAAGAACAAAAATTGTAATAAAAAAATTAGTAAGCTGGCAAAGGTTCCTGATAAGAGTGCATATTGAAATTTTACTTTCGTATGAGGAATAATCATATAAATAACGCCTAATAAAATACATAAGGTAAATACATGAGAAAATCTAAGTAGATTTAAAAGAAATGATATGAAAAATCCAGTGTTTGCGGATAAATTTTGGAATTTTTCGCTTATAGCAGAACTAAGTAGGTTGGAAGCAATAACTGCAAAGGGGAATAGAATAACTATAGATGTATAGTCAGTTATTTTTCTAAAAATATTTCTTGAGTTTTCAACTTTCCAAATAGCATTAAAAGAGTATTCAATTAATGAGAAGATTTTTATGATAGCCCAAATTAATGAAACTAAAGCAACTATTGTTACCACACCTTCTTTAGTACTATTAATAACGACATCTGTAAATGAAAGAATATATTTGTATACTTCAGGATTTATTGGTAGAAGGTTGAAAAGAGAATTAACAATAAGCTCTTTAAAACCAAAAAATCCAGCAATACTCATAATGATAGCAAGTACTGGAATAAAAGAAAAAATCGCATAAAAGCTAAGGTTTGATGACCAAAGGCTAGAATGGCTAATATGAAAATTTTCTGTAGTTAAAATAAGAAGCTTAATAATCTTTTTAATTTTTGAACTGGTATTAGAATATTTCATATTTTCTATATTTATAACAAAATGTTTAAAATGTAGAAATTTTTTATAAACATTTTCAAGTTTTATATGCATAAAAAACCCTCCAAAAGAAAAATAGTGACCGAGTTATCAGCCACTTATATTATACTCTCATATGTTATTTAAACCAAGGAAGTTCAAATCTGTAACCTACAGTCAAATTTATAGAACTGTGTTTAGTGCTTTTAGTTTCAAGCTTGTTACTGTTGTCTGGATTTACAAAAGTTAATTCTGTTTGTTGAAGGCAATAAGATAAATCTCCTACGACATTTCCATAATAAAGTCCTAATCCAATACCTGTGTATATTCCAGAATCTACAGACTGAGCATAGTCATAATCACCGATTTGATTTATAGCCATTCCTAAATAACCTTTTGCAAAGATTGTATATCCCGAAATCTCAGGGAAAGTATATTTTGCAACAGCATAGATAGGTATCGAATTAAAAAGATGCATAGAATCACTAGAATTAGTGGAATATAAACTTCCTTTGGCAGGAGAGTTATATTTGTAACCCATACCCATTCCAATTTCGATAGTATCTGTAGTTTCATAAAAAGCCTCTACGTCAAAAGTATAGCTTAAACTACCTGAGTATCCTGCACCTGAAATAGAATAATTGTCTACAAGAGCTAAACCACCTTTGGTTTCAATGTTAATTACCGCAAAAATATTAGAAAGACTCAAAATAAATATAGATAAAGTTAATAGTTTTTTCATAGAAATTTCCTCCGTTTCATATATACACCTTTTCTTATCGGCACAATATTGAGATATGTTTAGTATAAAAAGATAAAAATAATAAAGTCTTGATAGATGTTGAAATATATGATATACTTAAATGAAATAATGGCAGAAAAGTGGACTTCCTCAAAGTCCGCTTTTTCTTTTAAAAAGAGAGGTGAATTTAATGGAAAAGGAAAAAATTGCAGAAAAAGTAGAGAATTTAATAATGCCAAATGTTTCTGAGTTAGGTCTAGAATTGGTCGATGTTGAATATATTCAAGACGGAGCATATTTCTTTTTGAGAGTTTATGTAGAGAAACTAGAAGGAGATATAAGTCTAGAAGATTGTGCAGCCCTTAGTAATGCCATAGAAGAAAGAGTAGACGCAGTTATAGAAGATAAATTCTTCTTAGAAGTGTCGTCACCAGGATTAGAGAGACCTTTAAAGAAAATTGAAGATTATGAAAGATTTAAAGGAGAAAAAGCAAAACTTTTACTAAAGAACAAAATAGATGATACTAGAAATATAGTAGGTTATTTAGTGAAAGCAGAAAATGGGATAATTTATTTAGATATTGATGGATTAATACATGAAATAAATTTTGAGGAGATTAAAAAAGCTAATCTCGTATTTGAGTTTAATGATTTTTAAATCAGGGAGGAAAAAATGAAAGGAAAAGATCTAAAAGTTTTTTTAGAAGCCGTAGAAATGCTTGAAAGAGAAAAAGGTATTCCTAAAGAAACACTTTTAGAAACAATTGAACAAGCTTTACTTGCCGCTTACAAAAAAAACTATGAAGAAGATGGAAACGTTGAAGTAGTAATAGATAGAAATAGCGGAGATATAAAAGTTCTTTCTACGAAAGAAATTGTAGAAGAAGTACTTGATAAAGCTTTGGAAATTGGTTTGGAAGATGCATTAAAAGTTGATAAAAAAGCTCAAATGGGTGACTTTATTAAGGTAGAAGAAAAATGTGAAGAGTTTAAAAGAAATGCAGTTCAAAATGGGAAACAAATAGTTATCCAAAAAGTTAGAGAAGCTGAAAGAACTGGAGTCTATGAAAACTTCAAAGCAAAAGAGCATACAATCATAAATGGAATCATAAGAAGAATAGACGAAAGAAAAAATATTCACATTGAATTTGATAAAACAGAAGCTATTTTACCAATGGCTGAACAATCTATAGCTGATAGATATAGAGTGGGAGAAAGAATAAAAGTTTATGTGGTAGAAGTAGAAAAAAAATCTAAATTCCCTAAAATTGTTATTTCAAGAAAACATGAAGACTTCTTAAAAGAACTTTTCAGAGTAGAAATTCCTGAAATAGATGATGGAACTATAGAGATTAAATCTGTAAGTAGAGAAGCAGGAAGTAGAGCAAAAGTAGCTGTTTACTCAACTCAAGAAGGACTTGACACAGTTGGAGCTTGTATAGGACAAAAAGGTCAAAGAATTAAAACTATAGTTGATGAATTAAATGGAGAAAAGATAGATATTATAGAGTGGGTAGCTGATAAAGCTGAGTTTGTAAAAGCAAGTTTATCACCTGCACAAGTAAAAACTGTAGAAATTTTAGAAGATCATGTAACAGCAAGAGTAGTAGTTCACCCAAGTCAACTATCATTGGCTATAGGAAAATCTGGACAAAATGCAAGACTTGCAGCAAAACTTACTAACATGAGAATCGACATCAAAACAGAGGAAGTTAAATAATGGAAAAACCTCAAAGAATGTGTGTGATTTGTAGAAGCAGTACAGATAAGGATAAGCTTTTTAGATTTACAGAGACCGAGGGAGCTTATGTTTATGATGAAAAACAAATTAGCCAAAGTAGAGGAATATATGTTTGTCAGAGTTTGAGTTGTATAGAGAGATTATCTAAACATAAAAAATATAAAACTTCTATGAAGGATTTGGCTGAAGTAGCAGCAAGAGCTAAAAAAGAAGGGGCGAAACTAATTAATTCATTAAAAATGATGAAAAATAGTGGATTTTTAACCTTTGGAATAGAGCTGGTAGAAGAAAATATAGGTAAGATACAGTATTTAATAGTTGCAAGTGATTGCAATAAGAAGAATTCTGATAAAATACTCAAACTGTGTAAAGACAAAAAGATTAAATATATTATTACAGCGTCTAAAAGAGAACTTGGAGAAGTATTCTTGAAAGAAGAGATTAATGTCATAGGAGTTATGGACAAGAAATCTACGCGAGGTCTCTTAAGTTGACAGGAGGTGTAGGATTTGAGAGTACACGAATTAGCAAAGAAATATGATAAAACGAATAAAGAGTTTTTAGATCTTATGAAAGAATGGGGAATGGATGGGAAAACTCATCTATCAGGATTAACAGAAGAAGAGATAAAAGCAGTTACAGCAAAAATGGAACAAAGCTCAGCTAAAGCTGAAAAATCTGAAGGTAAAGAAGAGAAGGTAGAAAAAATAGTAAAAAAAGAGAATAAAGCAGAAGTTAAAAAAGTAAAAGCAATTCCAGCAGTATTAGAACTTGATGAAGAAGATGAAATGGAACAAGAAGTTCTAGGAAAAAGTAAAAAGAATAAAAATAAAATAAAAAAACTTAAAGCAAAAAATAATCCTGAAGAGGATAAAAAGTTTGCTAAAGGTGTAAAAGGTAAAAAAGATTTTGTAAACGAAGTTCCTGAAAGTAAGGGAGTAGAAATATCTGAATCTGGAGATAAAGTAGTAAAAATTAGAGAAGAAGTTTCTCTAAAAGAGTTTGCTGAAAAAATCAAAGTAAACCCTACGGAACTTATAAAAAAACTTTTCTTAAAAGGTCAAATGTTGACTATTAATAGTCCATTATCTTTAGAACTAGCTGAAGAGTTAGCTCTTGATTATGAAATATTAGTAGAAATTGAACAAGAAGAAGAAGTAAGCTTCGGAGAAGTTTATAATCTTGAAATTGGTGATTCTTCTGAAGAGTTAGTGGAAAGACCTGCTATTATAACAATAATGGGACATGTTGACCATGGGAAAACTTCACTTCTTGATACAATAAGAAAAGCTAATGTAGTTGCTGGAGAAGCTGGTGGAATCACACAAAAAATCGGAGCTTATCAAGTAATTAAAAATGGTAAAAAAATAACATTTATAGATACACCAGGTCATGAGGCCTTTACAGAAATGAGAGCTAGAGGAGCGGGAGTTACAGATATAGCTATCCTTATAGTTGCTGCTGATGATGGGGTTAAACCTCAAACGGTAGAAGCAATTTCTCATGCTAAAGAAGCGGGAGTACCAATAATTGTTGCTGTTAATAAAATGGATAAACCAGGTGCTGACCCAATGAGAGTTAAAACTGAATTATTAGAATATGGTTTAGTTGCTCCAGAATGGGGAGGAGATGTTGATTTCGTTGAAATTTCAGCAAAACATAACCAAAATATAGATGAGTTATTAGAAACTATACTTATCCATTCAGAACTTTTAGAGTTAAAAGCTAACCCTAACAAAAGAGCTAAAGGAGTAGTATTAGAATCTAGACTTGACCCTAATTTGGGACCAGTAGCAGACGTATTAATCCAAGAAGGAGAACTTAAAGTTGGAGAGATATTTGTTGCAGGAGAATCTTATGGAAAAGTAAGAGGACTTGTAAATGATAAAGGGGAAAGAGTAAACAAAATAGGTTTATCTTGCCCAGTTGAAATCTTAGGATTTAACACAGTTCCAAGTGCAGGAGATGTACTTTATGGAATTATGAATGAGAAACAAGCAAAAACAATAGTTGAGCAAGTGGAAAAAGAGAGAAAACTTAAAGATCAAAATAGAAAAAAACATGTTACTCTTGAATCTATTTCTCAACAAATGGATGATAAAAAAATTAAAGAACTTAAACTTATAATAAGAGCGGATTCTAGAGGTTCAGTAGAAGCTCTTAGAGAGTCTTTAAACAAATTATCGACTAATGAAGTTGCAGTAAATATTATACAAGCAGCAGCAGGGGCTATCTCTGAAGGAGATATTAAACTAGCTGAAGCATCAGATGCAATCATTATTGGATTCCATGTAAGACCAACAACTAAAGCTATTAAACTAGCATCAGATGTAGGGGTAGAAGTAAGAACGCATAATGTAATTTATCACATAACAGAAGAGATAGAAAAAGCTCTTACAGGTATGCTTGATCCTGAATATAGAGAATTATATCTTGGAAGAATAGAAATTAAGAAAATATTCAAAGTTAATAAAGTTGGAAATGTTGCAGGTTGTGTTGTAGTAGATGGTAAAGCAAAACCAGATGCAAGTGTAAGAATCCTTAGAGATAATGTAGTGATTTATGAAGGGAAATTGGCTTCTTTAAAAAGATTCCAAGATGACGCTAAAGAAGTAGTGGCAGGACAAGAATGTGGTCTTGGTATAGAAAACTTTAACGATATCAAAGAGGGCGACATAGTTGAGTCATATACTATGGAAGAAGTAAAAAGAACTTTGAGATAACTCATAGAAAGAAGTGAGTAAATATGAATAAAAAGAGATTAGCAGGAATAGAAAAAGAGATGTCAAGGGTAATAGCTCAAGTATTATTTGAGGAAGTTAAAAATCCTAAACTTAAATGCATGATTTCTGTTACTAGAATTAAAGTAACAGAAGACCTAAAATTTGCTGATGTATATTTTAGCTTATTGGCTTACAACGGAGAAGAATTAAATGTCAAGGCCGTAGAAGAAGCTTTAAATGAAGTTAAAAGATTCCTTAGAAAAAGATGTGGGGAAGAATTAAGTATAAGATATGTGCCTGAAATAAGAGTGAAAATTGATGATAGCATTGAATACGGAGTAAAAATATCTAAAATACTAAATGATATTAAGTAGAGTGATAATCTATGAGATGGGAATATGCTGTAGTTGATGAAAATTGGTTAAAAACCAAAAGAGAAGAACTTCATTTGCCAGACTATATACTAAGACTTCTATATAATAGAGGTCTATATGAAAATGAAGATATAAATAGATTTTTAGCCAACGATTTGAAGGGATTTAGAAATCCTTTTGGATTTGAAAGAATGAATGAAGCTATAGATAAAATTTTAAAAATAAGAGCAAATAATGAGACCCTTTATATTTATGGAGATTATGATGTAGATGGGATAACTGCTACAGCATTTCTCACTCTTGTTTTTAGAAGAGTGGGCATTAATGTAAAATATTATATTCCTAATCGTATGGATGAAGGTTATGGTCTTAACAAAAGAGCTCTAAAAGAAATATATAGTAATCAAGGGAAATTAGTAATTACAGTAGATACAGGCGTTAACTCAATGGAAGAAATAATCTATGCGAGAGAACGAGGTATAGATATAATTATTACAGATCATCATAAATTAGTGGAGGAAGAAGATAAAGAAATTCTTACAATTAATCCGAAACTTAGTTTAGATTATCCTTTTAAACTCTTATCAGGAGCAGGAGTAGCATTAAAACTAGCTCAAGCCCTATATATGAGATTGGAAGAAACTCTTGATAAACTTTATGAGTATATAGATATTATTATGATAGGAACTGTAGCTGATGTAGTTCCTATGATAGATGAAAATAGATTAATTATTCATAAGGGATTGGAAGTTATTAAAAATACAAAAATTAAGGGACTTGTTTATCTTCTTAGATATTTGAAATTTGGAGATAAAGATTTGACTACAACTGATATTAGTTTCTTTATTTCTCCTCTCCTCAATGCACTTGGGAGAGTGGGAGATTCTACAATAGGAGTAGATTTTTTTGTAGAAGAAGATGAATTTGTTATTTATAACATAATTGAAGAAATGAAGAAATCTAATAAAAAGCGTAGAAGCCTTGAAAGAAATACTTTTAATGACATAGATAAAAAATATAGTGTTATGAAAAATATGGATTTTATATTTGAGGCATCAGAAGAATGGCATCCAGGAATAATTGGAGTTGTTTCTTCAAGACTTGCTCTTAAATATCATGTACCAGTGGTTCTTATAACCCTAAAAAATGATTATGGAAAAGCTTCTTGTAGAAGTATTGAAGGTGTAAATATCTTTAATATTTTGAGTGCTATTTCACGAGAATTTGTTAGATTTGGCGGACATGATTTGGCAGCAGGATTTGTAGTACATAAGAATAAATTGGACTTTGTGAAGGATAGGATAGAGGAAGCAATAAGAAGTGGTTCTGATAGTCACAAAGAAAGATTTATAAGTATAGATTATGAAATGCCCCTTGAAAAAATAGATGATGAATTCTTAAAGAATTTAAAAAAATTGTCGCCTTATGGACTTGATAATCCTCAACCACTTTTCTTAGATAGAGATATGGAGTTTGTAGGAAGCAAGAAGTTTGGAGTGGAAAATAGACATTTTAAAACTTTCTTGAAAAAAGGAGATAAGATTTATTCGGCAGTTGCCTTTAATCTTGGTGACAAGATTGAGGATAAAGTTTATTCTTTTCAAAAATTTGATATTGTATATTATCCCGAAAAGATTTATTATAAGGGAGAAGAAATATTGCAAATCAAAATAAAAGATTTTCAATTTAAAGATGAGTTTTATAAAATCTTTGAATAAATATAAAAATTAAATTAAAAAAATATAGGAGGATTACCTTAAAATGGCAGTAGAAATCAAAAAATTGCAAAACTCTAATGTTGAGTTTGTTATTACACTTGAAGGTGCAGAAGTAAAAACAATGAGAACGAA
>JAGNSM010000110.1 GCA_017988045.1 Fusobacteriaceae bacterium | reverse complement strand
TAGTTCATCAATTTCATAGATGGTTTTCTTTTTACCGAGAAAATCTCTTATAATTTTTTGAAGCAGTATCTTTTCTACTTTTGTATATTTAGGAATAAAATCAACAAATAAACTCATAAATACCCCTATCTTAATAAAAAATATAAAATTTAAAAAAAATTTTAAAAAAATAACCGAATTTCAGACGAAAAAATTAAAAAAAAATTATCAATCAACTGTATGATACACTAATTTATTTAAATTGGCAATAATAATCTAAAAAAAGTAACGAAAATTAAACATAAAAACTGGAAATTTGACAAAAAAATTAAAAAAGATTAAACTTCCAATGTAGATTACACATAAGAGCTCATGTGTAGGATAAAAATGAAATTTAGGAGGAACAGAGTAATGAATAAAATTATGAAGTTTTTAGAGAAGTACTTATTGCCAATGGCTGATAAGTTGGGACAAAACAGATACTTAAACGTTTTAAGAGATGCTTTTATGTTAGCATTTCCACTTACAATATTTGGTTCAATATGTGTAGTTATCGCTAACTTACCTTTCTTGAACAAATTTATGGATGAACCAAGTTTAAATAGTTTTAAAGCTGCATTGAATCCTACTGTAGAATCAAGTCTTGCGATTATGACAGTATTTGTTGTTATAGGTATTGGTTATTATTTACTAACATCTTATGAAGGTGATGGAATATTTGGAAGTGCAATAGCACTAGGAGCTTTCTTTATATTGACACCTTTTAAAGACGGTGCAATTCCTATGGATAGATTAGGTGCAAAAGGAATGTTCGTAGGGATTTTTACGGCTATTGTATCTATAGAAATATATAAAAGAATTATCGCAAAAGGTTGGACAATAAAACTTCCAGATAGTGTACCACCAGCAGTATCAAAATCATTTTCAGCAATGATTCCTGGTTCAGTAACATTATCAATGTTCTTAGTTATAAGAATATTATTCGGATTAACATCTTATGGAAATATTCATGATTTTGTTTATACAGTTATTCAAACACCACTAGTAGCATTAGGTGGAGGATTACCAGCAACAATAGTGGCAGTACTTCTTATCCAATTATTGTGGTTCTTTGGATTACATGGACAAATTATCATAAATTCAGTTTTAGATCCTGTATGGAATACATTATCACTACAAAACTTAGATGCTTTACAAGCTGGAAAAGAGCTTCCAAATATAATAACAAAACAATTTATCGATACATATACAGTAGGTATAGGTGGGACTGGAATGACTTTAGCAGTAGTTGCTGCAATGTTATTTGTTATGAAAAGTAAACAATTAAGAGAAACAGGTAAAATTGCCGCACCAGCAGGAATATTTAACGTAAATGAGCCTGTAATATTTGGATTACCTATAGTTATGAATCCAATGATATTTATTCCTTGGTTATTAGCACCAGTAGTGGTAGTAATATTCACGTACTTTATGATGGCTACAGGAATAGTACCTCTTACAACAGGAATATCAGTACCTTGGACGATGCCAATATTCTTCGGTGGAATGCTTGCAACTAACTCTATAATGGGTGGAATATTACAAATAATTAACTTCTTTATAGTATTCTTTATATGGGTACCATTCTTAAAAATAATGGATATTCAAAATCTTAGAGCAGAAAAAGAAGTAAAAGTAGAAGGAGAATACGACTTTAGTCTATAATAACTAGCTCCCAAACCCTGCTTTCCTTTGAAGAGATTTGGAGGAAAGCAATTTTACATAAAATATGAGAAGATGGCAATGCCTCTTCTCACTTATAAAATTATAATTGAGATGAAATTAAGGAGTAATAAAATGAAAAAAATATTATTATGTTGTGTATCTGGAATGTCTACAAGTATGCTTGTAAATAGAATGAGAGCAGTGGCTAAAGAGAATAATGTCCCAGTAGAAATAGATGCTGTAGGAGTAGAAAAGTTTAGTGAAGCAATAAAAACTTATGACGTAGCACTTTTGGGACCCCAAATAAAGTTTAAATACGATGAATTTGTTAAAATAGCGGCAACAGTAAATAAAAAAGTTCAAGTAATTGATTCAGTAGATTATGGAAAAATGGACGGGAAAAAAGTTTTGTCAGATGCCATTAAGTTGATAAAAAGCAGTAATTAGGATTTGAGCAAGACACCTTAAAATTCAACATAAAAAAAAGAGAAAAAACGTTTACAAAGGAAAAATATAGTTTAAGATATTTTAATTGTATTATGACTAACTGTTGTCATGCCAACAAGGGAGTTATCTTGAGATTTCTCATACTTCGAAATGACAAATTGAAGCATAAAGTTAAAGAAAATTAAGAATTTGGGAGAAAGCAAGGAGAGATTATGGAATATAAATTTCCAGAGGGTTTCTGGTGGGGAGCAGCTGCAAGTGGCCCTCAGACAGAAGGTATAGAGAATAAAGTAAATAAATCAATTTGGGATACATGGTTTGAAAAAGAACCACATAGATTTTTTAAGGAGATATCTTCAGAGAAAGTATGTGATACTTATAATAGATACAAAGAAGATGTTAAACTTATGAAAGATATTGGACTTAATTCTTTTAGAACCTCTATTCAATGGACAAGACTTATAAAAAACTTTGAAACTGGAGAAGTATGTGAGGATGCAGTTAGATTCTATAATAGCTATATTGATGAAATGATAAAAAACGGGATAGAACCTGTAATGAATCTTTATCATTTTGACATGCCAACAGAACTTCAAGAAAAATATGGAGGTTGGGAATCAAAAAAAACATCGGAACTATTTGGTTTATTTGCAAAAAGATGTTTTGAGTTATTTGGAGATAGAATTAAGTATTGGACAACATTTAATGAACCTATAGTGCCGGTAGAAGGTGGTTATCTATATGATTTTCATTATCCAAACAAGAAGGATATGAAACTTGCAGTTCAAGTAGCGTTCAATATTATGCTAGCTCATGCCTTTGCAGTAAAAGAGTATAGAAAACTAGATTTGAATGGTGAAATAGGAGTAGTTCTTAACATTACACCTTCTTATACAAGAGATGACAGAGAAGAGGATAAAGTTGCGGCAAAATATGCAGATTTATTCTTTAACAAAAGTTTCATGGATCCTCTAGTAAATGGATATTTTACTAAGGAATTAGTAGAAATTTTAAGAGAATATAACTTGATACCGATTTATGAGGAAGAGGATAAAGAACTTATTTTATCTCAGAAAATAGATTTCTTAGGGCTTAACTATTATGTTCCAAGAAGGGTAAAAGCTAAAGAAGTTAGGGATGAAAAACTAAATAATCCAGAGTATTTTTTTGATTACCATGTAAATGAAAGCGGAAGATTCAATCCTTACAGAGATAAAAACGAGATTTATCCAAAGGCAGTTTATGATATAGCTATGGATGTCAAAAATAATTACGGAAATATAAAATGGTATTTGGCTGAAATTGGGATAGCTATGGATTTGAACTCTGAAGGAGAGCCAATAGATGGATTAATTGATGATAGCTTTAGGACAGATTTGTTTAAGGAGCATATGGTTGAGCTTCACAAAGCGATTGATGATGATTCTAATTGTTTTGGAGTACATCAATGGACTTTCATAGACAACTGGTCTTGGTGTAACTCTTTTAACAGAAGATATGGATTTTACAGATTAGACCTTGAAACTGGAGATAGAATATTAAAAAAGCATGCTTTAATATTTAAAGATATAGTTGAGAATAACGGATTTTAGAAAATTTGAAATTAGATTAATATAACACACGCAAAGTTAGAAGAAGATAAAAAGAATATACTGTCATTTCGAACTTTAATGAGAAATCTAAGAATTATAAATTTTAGATTGTGTGTCGGAATGGCAGTTTTTTTATATTGAAGTTTGGATATTTAAAATAGAAGAATTCTCGGACTACCCGTCCGAACTTCGCCAGCAATGGTTGTTGGACACCTTGTAAAATAAAAGGAATTAGTATAAATAAAAAAGTTTAAGGGATTATCGATTATAAAATTTTTATAAGGTATAATTGTAAAAAGAAATTTAGAAATGGGAGGCAAAAATGTTAATAGGAGCTGTTGAAGCAGGGGGAACAAAATTTGTATTGGGAATAGGAAACGAAAAAGGGGAAATCTTAGAAAGATTAAGTATTCCTACAGAAACGCCAGAGATAACTATGGAAAAAGTGGTGGAGTTTTTTAAGGGGAAAGAGGTAGAAGCTATTGGAGTAGGGTGTTTTGGTCCAATAGACCCAAAACTTGACTCACCAACTTACGGATATATTACAACTACACCAAAAGTAAAATGGGCAAATTACAATATAATTGGAGAATTGAAAAAATATTTTGATGTGCCTATAGCTTTTGACACAGATGTTAACGGAGCTACCCTTGGAGAGCTAACATGGGGAGAAGCGAAGGGACTTAATTCAGCACTATATATTACTGTAGGAACAGGAATAGGTGCTGGGGCAATAGTTGAAGGAAAAATGATTCATGGATTACTACACCCAGAGATGGGGCATATTATGGTAAAAAAACATGAAAAAGACAGCTACAAAGGGAAATGTCCTTATCATGGAGATTGTCTTGAAGGTGTAGCAGCGGGACCTGCAATAGAAGAAAGATGGGGATTAAAAGGGGATGAACTTCATGTAAACCACGAAGCATGGGAAATGGAAGCTTTTTATTTGGCACAGGCTTTAGTGAATTTCATCTTGATAGTATCTCCAGAAAAGATTATAATGGGTGGCGGAGTTATGAAGCAAGAGCAATTATTCCCATTAATTAGAAAAGAAGTTATTAAACAACTTAATGGTTATATAAATAAAAAAGAGATATTGGAAGATATAGATAACTACATTGTTGCGCCTAAGTTAGGAGATAATGCAGGACTTTGTGGAGCTGTAGCATTGGGGTTACAGTTATTGAATAGATAAAATATGATTTATTTTGAATAGGTAAGCAAACCGCAACTTATGCAGTTGCATCGCATAAGAGTGACGCTTAACCCCTGAAAATTTAAATATTACTGTTTTTTAATCTTGTAAAAAAAGTAAAGGATATTCAAACTGAATAATTGGGTCAAGCGTCACGCTTGCGAGGTTTTTAGATACTCTTAATTTCTGAAAGAAATTTTAGAGTAATCTTATACAGAGTGGACGCGAAATCCAAGGTAAAAGTTTTAAATTTTTTTTTAACGTAATCTTATGGGAAATGGCATGGAGTAAGAGAAGTTTACGGAGTTAAAAAAAATTAGTTAATAATAAATATAAAAAATAATAAAGGAGTTTTAGGATGTATCCGTTAAAGTTTAAAAAAGTATTTAAAGAGAAAATATGGGGAAGCCGAAAATTTGAAACGCTTCTTGGAATGGAACTTCCTCTTGATAAAAATATAGGGGAAAGCTGGGAAGTATCATCACACAAAAATGGGATGAGTATTGTAGAGAATGGAAAGTTAGAAGGTCAATCTTTAGAAAACCTTTTAAAAGAGTATAAAGAAAAACTAGTGGGTAAGGCTGTTTATGAAAAATACGGAGATAACTTTCCTCTTCTTATAAAATACCTTGATGTAAATGACAGACTTTCTGTACAGGTTCATCCTAGCGATGAGTATGCCCTTAGGGTAGAAGGAGAGTTTGGGAAATCGGAATCTTGGTATATTATTGATGCAAGTGAAGATGCTAAACTAATAATGGGACTTGCAGATGGAGTAACTAAAGAAAAATTTCAAGAAAAAGTAAGCAATAAAGATTTTACTGATATATTTAATGTGATTTCAGTAAAAAAAGGAGATTTTATTAATGTAAACCCTGGACTTGTTCATGCTAGTCTTGAAGGGTCTGTTGTAATATGTGAAACTCAACAAAACTCTGATACAACTTATAGAATATATGATTTTGATAGAGTAGTTGATGGAGAAATTAGAGAGCTTCATTTGGATAAAGCAGCAGAAGTAATAGTTTATGGAGAGAAGCCTGAGATATCTACAGAAGAAAGAAGAATGAATATTAAGGTAGAAGGTGCTAAAGTACAGGAACTTATTAGAGGAGAGTATTTTAGTATAGATAAACTTAATATTGATGGGCTATACAAAGATAAAGTTTGCAGTAATTTTACTGTTTTATCCATAATGGACGGAGAAGCTAGAATTATTTGTAATGGAAAAGAGTATGCAATAGTTAAGGGAGATACTTACTTTATTCCAGCAGAGTTGGAGATAGAGATTATGGGTAAGGTAGAAATATTGAAATCGTTTATGTAAAAATTGTTAAATTAGAAAGAATTTTTAAAGTTGTGGCTTACGTAGCCACCTTGCGCCAACCTGACGTTGGACGCTTATAGAATCAATACAAAAATATGACTTTTAAGAATAAAAGGATTAAACGTCACGTTTACGAGGCTTGGACGCGGAGTCCAAGTGTTTAATGTTGAAAAAATCAAACATGATTCAAGAAAATTATAAGTAGTTTCCTATAACAAAGAAGCTTCACAAAAGTGTTCAAAGAATTAAAAACCCGCAAGTATATA
>JAGNSM010000035.1 GCA_017988045.1 Fusobacteriaceae bacterium | reverse complement strand
AACATTTCTCCTGTATACATTATATCTCCACCATTAGTGACATCTTGACATATATCTTTTGTGATTGAAGAACTTGTTGATTTTAGAGTTTTAGCCCCACCTCCATGATTACTTATAATCAGAACATATTTATCTGCTGGATAGTTAGCTTTACAATATTGAATAAATTTTTTAAGCGTATTAGCATCTCCCATATTGGCTTCATAACTATAATCTCTCTTAATTTCTGGGAACTCAGTCCATCCACCTAATCTTGTTGTAATTCCTTTTCCTATTTTATATAATCGAGAGTCATCAAAATTTTCTCCAAAAGTAGCCGAGTTACTACTATAACTTGGGATTCTATCAAATAATGTAATTAGATTATAATCTCCACTAGAATTAAATCCGTTTTTCATTTCTTCTATATCTTCTAACAAATATGTTTCTAAATTATTATCTCCATCTCCATAATACATTATTGTCAGAGCTTTTTTCCCAACAGGAATAGAAGCTGAAATAGTATCTGAATTTGATAAGCCATCTTTAAAAGCTTTTGTTTTTATTAGATTACCAGAATCTGTAATATCAAATGTTCCTATATATTCTTTGGAATCTGTCGTTGGCTCACTCCCATCTGTTGTATATCTTACAGTTGCTCCACTTAAATTATTTGTTATAGTAACAGTTGATGTATTATAATCACTACTAAACTTATAACTGATTGTTGGTGCTATTGTTTGAACTACTCCACTAGAACTACTCCCACATGCCTGTAAAAACAATGCCATTAAAACAACAAGCAAAACAGTAATTTTTTTCATTTTCATCATTTCCCTCTCCTTTTTTACACCCACAATATTATAGTAACTTTATATTATTTTGTCAAACAATTATATATAAAAACCCTCTTAATTATTATTTAAGAGGGTTTCCATATTCTATTTCTATATTTTTTATCTAAAAGACATTGGATTTAATGCCTTACCATTTTTTCTTACTTCAAAATGTAAATGAGGCCCTGTAACTCTACCTGTAGCTCCTGTTTTTCCTATATAATCTCCCATTTTCACTTTTTGTCCTGGTCTAACTGACATTTTGCTTAAATGAGCGTATCTTGTTTCGTAACCATTACTATGCTTAATTATAATTATAAGTCCGTATCCACTCATTGTTCCTGCAGTGCTTACTACTCCATCTGCTGCTGCATAAGCAGACTCATATTTGACTGGTGTATCTACCCCTTGATGATAGATATATCTTTTCAATACTGGATGAAGTCTTCTACCAAATCCACTATTTATTCCTGCCCATCTAACTGGCCATCTTATTGCAAATCCACCTTGTGATTTCCCAATAGAACCTCCACCAATATTTCTAGGAAGCTTACTTAATTTCCCTGAATCAATTTTAGCTTGAGCAATTTTATCATTATAGCTTTCTAAGTCTGGATTCTTAAGTATAATAATATTTCCTGGCTTAATTTCACTAGTTTGTAAACTATTAATTCTAAGTATATCTGTTACTTTAACTCCAAACTTATTGGCAATAGCCAGTATAGTATCGCCTTTTCCTATTTTATACTCAATATAATCCCCGTTATAAATCTTTAATTCTTGTCCAATTTTTAATGTTTTATTTAAATCTGGATTATTGTACTTTAATACATCTTCTCTTATACTAAACTTTTTTGCAATAGAATATATCGAATCACCCTTAACAATTTTATACGTTTGCATCGTTACCTGTTCTACAAAACCACCTAAATTTTCATCTTTTAAGTCATATTCTTTTTCAAATAATTGATACTCTTTAACGCCTTCAATACTTTCTTCTACAGTACCCTCTTCTATTACATATCCATAATCTTCTCCACTCTCAGCGAGTACTGCATTAATATCTGAATAGTCATCAGTAGCTATAGGCTCTTCTTTCGAAAAGTGACTATGGGCGGCAAATATTACACCGCTAACAAACAACACTATTACAGAAAGTACTAGTATTATCTGTATCTCTTTTTTACTAAACATTATTTCCTCCCTGAAGATGTTTATCGATTAATTCTTCATTTGATTTTGAACCCTTTATAATATCTATAAGTCTTTTAGCTGCTGTAGCTTTATCAAGCTTTGCCAAATATCTTCTCATTTCCCATATTACATCTAACCTTTTACTTTCAATCAACAAATCTTCTTTTCTAGTTCCAGAACGAAGAACATCTATTGCAGGGAATATTCTTAATTCAGCTAGACTTCTATCTAAATGAATTTCCATATTACCTGTTCCTTTGAACTCTTCATAAATAACGTCATCCATTCTGCTTCCAGTATCTACAAGTGCTGTAGCAATAATAGTCAAACTTCCACCTTTTCTTATATTTCTGGCACTTCCAAAGAATCTTTTTGGCGCATACAATGCTACTGGGTCAATTCCTCCACTAATAAGTTTTCCAGAGGAAGGCATTACTATATTATACGCTCTGGCAAGTCTTGTCAAACTATCCATTAAAATAAATACATCTTTCCCATCTTCTACCAATCTTTTTGCTTTTTCGATTACTTCCTCAGTAACTTTTATATGATTACGAGGATCTTCGTCAAAGGTAGAAGCAAATACTGTTGCTCCATGCACGCTTTCTTTTATATCTGTTACCTCTTCAGGTCTCTCATCAATAAGTAGTATCCACATCTCTATTTCATCACGATAATTAGCTATTATATTATTTGCTAGTTGGCTTATAAGCATTGTTTTCCCAGCTTTTGGAGGTGCTATTATAAGTCCTCTTTGCCCTAGTCCAATTGGTGTCATTAGGTCAATTATTCTTCCAGCAATATTCTCTTTTTCTGTAGTTTCTTGTATAACTTGCTTTGTAGGATAATAAGGAACTAAGTCATCAAACTGAACTCTATTCATTACTACATCTAACTCTTTTCCATTAACCAAGATTACTCTTTTTAGTGCATAATTTTTTTCCTCTGGAGTAGGTGTCCTAATTTCTCCTAAAACTACATCTCCAGTTCTCAGTAGAAACTTTTTTACTTGAGAGGCTGATATATAAATATCTTTTTCCAAACTTGATTCTCTCAAGAATCCATAACCATCAGGTAATATCTCCAATACTCCATATCCAAATATTTCCCCATTAATTAATGCACTTTCTACTAATATTTTATAACAAAGCTCTTCTTTATTCAGAAGAGATACTTTCTCTATTGGCAAATCTTTAGCTAATTCTCTAAGTTCTTTCACTTTTAGCTTAATTATTTCCTCAGGTATAAGCTTCATATATCCCCCTACATTCTTCCTAGTTCTAAGTAAGTCTTTATTCCCGAAATAAATCCTCTTGCATTAAATGGTTTAGATATGAATCCATCAGCTCCTGCTTCAAATGATTCTTTTTTATCGTAAGCAGAAATTTTTGCTGAAAACATAACTATTGGCACATTATTTAGCTTCTCATTTGCTCTAAATCTTCTACATACTTCTACCCCATCTATCTCAGGCATCATAATGTCTAATATCACAAGGTCTGGAATTTCTTTTTCTACTGCTGCCAAAGCTTCTTTTCCATCATAAGCTTTTAAAACTTTATATCCTTCCAGTTCTAGTAACATTTCTACAACTTCTACTACATCTATCTCGTCATCTACTACTAAAATTTTTTTCATAATAAGCCTCCATTAATACAATATTTTTCTATATATATATCAATAAAGTTTTTTAATCTTTATAAAACAACTTTATTTCATATGGTTTTAGATAATATTCAAACCAATTGGGAACTTTCTCCATTTGATGCCCAATAGATATATCTTTTATTTTTTCACTATCAAACAATTTATAAAAATCAATATACTCTACTCTTTTCCAGTTATTTTCATCTAAGTTAGCTATAAGAACTAGAGTTTTTTCACCATCTCTACTTTTCTTTTTAAATGCAAAAATATTATCACCAAGATGTAACTGTTCAATATAGTTATCTTCTTTTAAAATTGGATAAGTTTTTTTCAATTCATTAATTTTTGAAATTTCTTCTGATAAATCATAATTAGCTTCCTCATAATCACTTGGATTAGTAGTCACAACATCTATTTTATTGGTAAACCCATATTCAAAACCCAGTGTAATTGCAATAGATGAGCAAAAAAAGCATTGAAGAGCATAAGTAAAAACTGCCTTATCTTTATTAATCCCAAATTCATGGGCATATCTTAATGTATCGTGATTCTCTGGAAAAATAAGTGACTGATATTTATTTGACCATTCATTATAATCTTTTAGAAACCATTCATCTTTTAAATTCCACCATTTAAAGCTATTCATTACTATA
Organism: Fusobacteriaceae bacterium; assembly: GCA_017988045.1. GTDB lineage: Bacteria > Fusobacteriota > Fusobacteriia > Fusobacteriales > Fusobacteriaceae > JAFGUR01. The sequence continues at coordinate 14,916 of JAGNSM010000035.1, read as the reverse complement.
TCAAATCCACAAGCCCCAATTTTTTCTAATTCTTTTGGTGTACATCCCAAAGTTTCTGCTAAAAAGACTATTTCAGAATCATTATTCTTAGTATTTTTTATTAAAAATCTCCAAAGTTCCGTTGGTACTTTATAAGCTGCATCACATCTAAATCCTTTTATTCCTAGTTTCAAATAATGCTCTAATAGTTCTAACCAATAATTCCAAAGAGCTTTTTTGTCCTCAGAACGCTTATTATCTATAAGTGCTAAATCTCCCCACTTAATATAATTTCCATGTTCCTTGACTCCTGGATTAATTAAATTTCCTCTTTTACTTCTTTTATACCACACTCCATGCTCATTTACAAGGTTGGAATCTATAGAAGTATGATTAATAACTAAATCTAGCATCACTTTTATCCCGATTTCATTACAGAATTCTATAAAATCTTGAAACTCACTTTCTGCTAAATTTTTATTTTTGGAAAGATTTTCTTCACTATAATCTTCACCATCTAAAGGCCAGCCTTTATGATGAACAGGATGATATAAGTAATGATTCTTAATTGCATAACTAGAACCAGAAAATCCGGGGAGAGCCACAGGATTCAAGTAAACATATTGGAATCCCATTTCTTTGGCTCTTATTGCATGACTTTTCATATGTTCAAACTTTCCTACTAACCGTGGATATAAATTATAAACAAGTATTCCTTCCATGCGTACCCCTTCATATCTTTATTTTTTATACAAGCTTCCCATAAATAGTCCATGTTTTTGTATCATATATTTCTACATCTACAAATTGACCTTCTAACTCCTTGCTTCCTTCAAATAATACTATTTTATTTGTTGAAGTTCTTCCACACATAACTTTATCATTTTTCTTGCTAGGACCTTCTACCAATAATCTTATTGTCTGTCCCATATATGCTACAGAATTTTCTTTAGCAATCTTATTTTGAAGAGCTATTAATCTTTGAAGTCTTTCTTTTTTCACTTCTTCATCTATTTGATTTGTCATTTCAGCTGCTTTTGTTCCTGTTCTTATAGAATACATAAACATAAATGAGTTATCAAATCTTACTTTATCAACAACATCAAGAGTATCTAAAAAGTCCTCTTCTGTTTCTCCAGGGAAGCCTACTATAATATCCGCTGTTAGTGATACTCCCGGAATTTTTTCTTTAATTTTATTTGCAAGAGCTATATATTCTTCTTTCGTATATCCTCTATTCATTGCTTTTAATACATTTGTAGAACCTGATTGTAAAGGCAAATGTATTGCTTTTCCAATTTTATCATTACTAGCAATAACATCTATTACTTCATCAGTAAAATCTCTTGGATGAGGAGAAATAAATCTAATCAAAAAATCTCCTTCAATTTTACAAAGTTCTGTTAATAGTTTTGCAAAGTTATCTCCGTTATCAAAATCATTTCCATAAGAGTTTACATTTTGACCTATAAGAAGTAACTCTTTATTTTTCTTCTCTACTAAATATTCTCTAGCTTCTTCTACCACTTGAGCAAGAGGTACAGAACGTTCTCTTCCTCTTACATAAGGAACTATACAATATGTACAGAAGTTATTACATCCATAAGTAATTGGTAAAGATGCCACATGTTTATCTCCAAAATCCGCGTCTATTCTAGGAGGAAGTTCATCTTCATTCCCAGTATAAATTACATGTTTAAAATCTCCACTTTCAATATTTTCAATAGCTTGAGGGATTTTACCTATATTTTGATTACCCATAACTATATCTATTTGCTTAAATTTACTAGCTAACTCTTCTCCTTGCTCTTGAGCAAAGCACCCAGTTACTCCAATAATCATATTCGGTTTCTTTTTTTCTTTAACAGTTTTTAGTTCTCCCAGTTTCCCATAAATTTGAGTTGCTGCTCCTTCTCTAACTGTACAAGTATTTAGAAAAACTGCATCTGACTCAGAAATATCATCTATTACTTCGTATCCCATATTTTCTAATAATTTTTTTATTTTTGCACTCTCATTTACATTCATAGCACAACCATAAGTTATAATAGTTGCTTTTTTCATTACTTCCTCCTACAACTGAAAATTGAAGCTCTATAAGGGCTTCATTAATCTATATAAATTTTTTAAATATTAAATAATTTTTCTGCGAAAAGACTTCATATTATATCATAGAAAAACATATTTCGCAATTGTACGAATTTTGACAAAGTTAGTGTGTTTTAGAAGTACAAATTAATGTCATGCCCAATGTCTTATTGTCATATCGACCAAAGGGAGATATCTCAATTTTATATGTTTTTATAATAGAATTGTAGGGGGTTCCTCTTGAGAAATCCTTATATTTAAACTTGGACGTGCCAACGGCAACGCACCCTACAGAATATTCTTTATACCTTAAACATATCAACTAGCGGTATCTTTACGATTTCTCGTGCCTCAAAATGACAATTTGATTAGGTTAAAATGAATATTTGTCATACCGACAAGATTTCTCGTACCTCGAAATGACAGAAAGGTAGGAAATAAACTAAACGTTACCATCTGGCCCAAAAGATGATTTCTCCAGATTTTTCGTGCCTCAAAATGACATTTTTTTAAAAAAGTATCTACACTAGGCTGCTTTCAATTTATCTAATTACTAATTCCTAACTACTAATTCCTAATTAATTATAAAGCTATTTAAAAATCTCTCCTGCTTCTTTGTACCACAAAAGCAAATCCATTTCATCCATAGGAATGTCTATTGTTTTTACATAAGTTCTAAGTTTCGCTTCCATTTCCAAATAACTTTTCCCTGTAATGGTTTTGGGTATACTTTCAATCACGCCTAATCTTTCCATATTTCTAAGAATATGCCTATCTAGTATAGCTAACTCTTCTCCAAATCCAACATTACGAAGAAAATGACTTGCTTCTTTCCATCCCATTCCACGAACATTTGCTACTATCCACTCTCTTCGTTCAAAAGAATCCTTCATACTTGAAAATAATTGCTTTGTAATAAACTCACCTTTGTCATTCATCATTATTTCTCTAAGTCTTACAAGATTTTCTGCCTTTGTATTTTTAAATCTCACTACATTTAGATATTCTGCAATTTCTTCTGCTTTCCCCTCAAAAAGTAGTTTCGTATCAATCAATTTATTTATGGCACTCCAAGCATTAACTGCCTTTGATTGAGGAGTTAACACACAAAAAGCTACTTCAACAAATATCTCTTTGTCTCCTCCATTAGTCCACACGTTTCTAAAATCTTGTAATCTATTTTGTATTTCTGGTTTTATTCCCTCATATATCTCTTTTAATTCATCTATATACATATTCTCACCTCAAATGGTATTGTATCATATTCTTTATATTTTTTGTAAAGTAATTTGAAATATATTCCCCATATCTCTTTACACTTCTCAAATATTATTATATAATTTTCATTACTTAATATTAAAACAACTGGAGGTTATATGATTTACGGAATTTTTTTTGTTCTAGCAGGGCTTTTTTCTATCTTAGGAGCTGTTAAAAATTGGGACTTTTTTATGAATAATCGCAAGGCTTATATTTGGGTTAAATTATTTGGAAGAAATGGTGCAAGAATTTTTTATGGAATTTTAGGTTTTGTTATTGCTATTATTGGTTTAGGAATTAGCGTTGGGATTCTACACTAATACTTATTTTAGCTTATAAACTTTACTTTATCAAACATTTAAGGAGGGAACAAAATGGAATACAGATGGAGTTTAGAAAAACTTTACAAATCTTTTGAAGATGAAAAATTCTTGGAAGATAATAAAAATATGCCTATATTATTAGATGATTTTATTCTTTGGACAAAGGAAAACATCACAACACTAACAAAAGAAAATTTAGAAGAATTTCTAAAGAAAAATATAGAAATAAAAAAGAGTTTTGAAAGACTCATGGCTTTTGGACAACTTTCTTATACTGTAAATGTAAAAGATGAAAATGCAAAAAGATTAATTGAACAGTGTGAAAATTTATTTGTAAAATTTACAGAAATAGAAGTAATCTTTGCTGAATCTCTAAAAAATACAGAAAATCTTGAAAATATTATAAATTCATCAGATTTTTTAAAAGAACATAGTTTTTATTTGTTAGAAATTAAAGAAGATACAAAATATATGCTGTCAAAATCTGAAGAATTAGCAATAGAAAAGATTAAAAATACTGGTTCAAGAGCATGGTCAAAATTACAAGAAACTCTTACAGCTACTCTTAATATTGAAGTAGAGGTAGACGGCGAGAAGAAAACTCTTCCTCTTCCTGCCATAAGAAATCTAGCTTATGAAGATAGCCAAGATACTAGAAAATCTGCTTATTATGCTGAACTTAAAGCATATGAAAGAATTGATGAATCTGTTGCTTCGGCTCTAAATGCTATTAAAGGAGAAGCTATTCAAGAAACAGAAATGAGAGCTTATGATTCCATTCTTAGTAGAACTCTAAAAGACTCTAGAATACAAGAGAAAACTCTAGCTGCAATGTTAGAAGCCATGAAAGAGAGTCTTCCTAATTTTGCCAAATTCCTTAGAAAGAAAGCTGAACTTCTTGGACATAAAAATGGACTCCCATTTTATGACATTTTTGCACCAATGGGAGAAGCAAATCTTACATTTACAGAAGATGAAGCTATTAGTTTTATAATTACTAATTTTTCTAGTTTTAGTCATAAGCTTGGAGATTTTGCTAAAAAAGCCTTTAATGAGAAATGGGTAGATTTCAATCCAAGAGAAGGAAAAGTTGGAGGAGCATTTTGTCACAATCTTCAAAGTATTGGAGAAAGTAGAGTTTTAAGTAATTTTACAGGAAGTTTTAGTGACGTAGGAACCTTGGCTCACGAACTTGGACATGCTTATCATGGCTTTGCTCTTAATGACGAAAGTTACCTAAACACAGATTACACTATGCCTATAGCCGAAACTGCTTCTATTTTCTGCGAAACTATCGTAAAAAATGCCATTTTAAAAACTGCTTCTGACAAAGAAAAGTTTTTTATTCTTGAACAAGATATTTCTGATTCTCTTCAAGTAATTGTTGATATTTATTCAAGATATTTATTTGAAAGTTCAGTTATTGAAAAAAGAAAAGAAGGTTCTTTAAGTGTAGAAGAGTTTAAAAATATGATGATTTCTGCTCAAAAAGAAGCATATAAAGATGGACTTGATGAAAACTTTTTACATCCTTATATGTGGCTATGCAAAGGTCATTACTATGAAGCTTCTCTTAATTTTTATAATTTCCCTTATGCTTTTGGACTACTATTTGCCAAAGGTCTTTATGCACTTTATCTGAAAGATGGAGATGCCTTTGTTGAAAAATACGACAAGCTTCTTGCTCTAACTGGTAAGGCTACTATTGAAGATGTAGTTGCATTTATGGGAATAGATATTTCTGACAAATCTTTCTGGGAAGATTCTTTAAAATTAATAGAAAATGATATTGAAACTTTTATTAGCTTGTCAAAATAAACCCATTAAGTAAGAAAGGCTGACTCAAGATATATTGTGTCAGCCTTTTTTCATTATTTTTTAATACTATTTCTAATTATTTTATAAATTTGAATCAATACAAATGGTACCATTGGTAAAAGTAACACTGCATTCAAATTATTGCTAGAAAGATTAGCTATTTCAAACATTTCATGGAAAATTTCCAATTTAATTACTCCAAATAACATTATAAATCCAGCTAAAAATGCAATAACTGCAAATTTATTACTAAATAATCCTAATTGAAATATAGATTTAGTACTTCTACAGTTAAATCCGTGCCAAAGTCTTGATAGACATAGAACAGCAAATGCCATAGTTGATGCTGTAAATGCATCTGTTTGAAGTCCCATATAAAAGGCAGTCATAGTAGCAATAGCGATTAATAACCCCTCTGCCAAAACTCTTAAAACAAAACTCTTATTAAGTATTGATTCTGAAGGATCTCTAGGTTTATCTTTAAGAACATCTGAACTAGATTTTTCAAGTCCAATAGCAATTGCAGGCAAACTATCTGTTAATAAATTTATAAACAGTAAGTGTACTGGAGCAAATGGCATTGGCAATCCTACCAATGAAGCAAATAATACTGCTAAGATTCCAGCTGTATTTCCAGACAGAAGAAATTTAATAGAATTTTGAATATTATTAAAAATATTTCTACCATACTCAATTGATTTTACTATAGTAGCAAAGTTATCATCTGTAAGTATCATTGACGCAGCATCTTTAGACACTTCAGTTCCTGTAATACCCATTGCCACTCCTATGTTAGCCTGTTTAAGAGCTGGTGCGTCATTTACCCCGTCCCCTGTCATTGCAACTATATGCCCTGTCTCTTGCCATGCATTTACAATTCTTATTTTATGTTCTGGAGATACTCTAGCATAAACTGAAACATCTTTTACTATAGCTTTTAGCTCTTCATCTGATATTTTTTCAAGTTCAACACCTTCAAGAATCTTATCGCCTTCTTCATAAATCCCAATCTCTTTTGCTATTGCACGAGCAGTAATTTTATGATCACCAGTTATCATAACAGCTTTAATACCCGCTATTTTACAATGGTCAACTGCCTCTTTAGATTCTGGTCTTGGCGGGTCAATCATAGAAACTAGTCCCAAGAAAGTATAATCTGCTTCATGTTCAAAATCTAGTTCACATTTATCTCCAAAATCTCTATAAGCAAATGCTAAAACTCTTAGACCATTGTCTGAAAACTCATGATTCACTCTTTCGATTTTCTCTATATCTTCAGATGTTAGAGGACGAACGACACCATTTTCTTCTATAAATTTTACTCTTTTAATTAAAACATCTACTGCCCCTTTAGTAATCATAACACAATGTTCATTAATATTATTTAAAGTAGACATTAGCTTTCTATCAGAATCAAATGGCAATTCTGATATTCTTTTGTATTGATTTCTTACTTCTACCTCATTTAATCCATGTTTTTGCCCAAGATTTATGAAAGCGACTTCTGTAGGATCTCCAATCTCTTTCCCATTGTGATTTGTTGCATCTGAACACAAAATTGAATACTCTATAATTTTTTTATGATCTTCATTATCTAGAGTAATTTCAGAATCTTCTGTTACACTCCCGTTAATAAATATTTTTTGTGTAGCCATTTTATTTTGAGTAAGAGTTCCTGTTTTATCTGAACAAATTACTTGTACTGACCCTAAACCTTCTACCGCTTTTAGATATTTTACTATAGCATTTTCTTTCGCCATTTTTTGCGTCCCTAAAGCCAATACTATAGTTACAATAGAACTTAATGCTTCTGGAATAGCTGCTACTGCTAGAGCTACCGCAAACATTAGTGAATCTAATGTTGATACTCCTCTAAACATATTTGCTAAGAAAACTAAAGCTGATAAAATGATTATTCCTATAGAAAGATTTTTCCCAAAATTATCTAAAGATATTTGAAGGGGAGTTTTTCTCTCTTTTGTATCTTCTAAAAGACTAGCAATTTTACCGATTTCAGTATGCATACCTATTGCAGTAACTAGCACCGTTCCTCTTCCATAAGTAACTAAACTTCCTGAAAAAGCCATATTTTTCTGATCTCCCAATGAAATCTGCTCTTTTTTTATTGGTGCTATCAACTTATTTATACTTTCACTTTCCCCTGTTAATGAACTTTCATTAATTTGCAGAGAAAAACTCTCAATAACTCTTCCATCTGCAGCAACTAAATCCCCTGCTTCCAGAATAAGAACATCTCCTACCATAACTTCTTCTGATTTAATCTCTTTTTTTATTCCATCTCTTATTACTTTTGCATTAGGCGATGACATTGCTTTAAGACTTGCAAGTGAAGCTTCTGCTTTAAGATGTTGAACTGTCCCAAGTATCGCATTCAAAATAATTACGGCAAAAATAACAATTGAACTTTCCATATTTCCTGAAACCATTGATATTATTCCTGCAATAATCAATATTACTACTAAAAAATCTTTGAATTGTTCAAAAAATATTTGAAGTCCCGTTGCTTTTTCTTTTTCTTCTAGACTATTGTACCCATACTTTTCATGGAGTTTTTCAATATTTTTTGATTCCAATCCATTTTTGTCACAGCCTAACTCATTAAACACATCTGATATTTCTTTTGAAAAATAAGACATTTTTCCTCCTATATTTAATTTATTTTACAACTACTCAAGCGCCTAAAAAACTTAAAATATCAAGTTTTTTTTACAAGCTATAATCAGCTATTTGAATATAAAAAAAGACTTTTAATACAGTTTTTCAAAAAATTAAAAAACTGTATTAAAAGTCTTGTCACCACTAGGGTATATAATTCCAGGCTTACGCCGTGTTGGTGAAATTATATTTTCGACTACTCCCTTTTAAACTCCTGTTATTTTACAATATAAGCCTTTCTGAGTCAAGAAAAAAAACTGTAAATATCTAAAATCAATTAAAATATTGTAATCTAAAATTTAATGAGAAATCTAAGAATTCATAAATTCAAAGATTTCTCCGTATTTTATACTTTAACAACTCTCAATCGTAATCAGTTTAGATTATGTCTGAAGAGGCTATAATCAATTCGACTGCTTTTTCTAAATATACTTTATCTATTTCATCAAAGTTTCCATATTCAAATGAATCCAAATCCAAAACTCCAATTAATTTTTGTCCCGCATATATAGGCACCACTATTTCTGAATTAGAAGCTGCATCACATGCAATATGCCCCGGAAATTCATGTACATCATGTACAATAAGAGTTTCATTATTTGCTGCTGCTGTCCCACAAACACCTTTTCCCAATTTTATTCTTACACATGCAGGTTTCCCTTGAAAAGGTCCCAAAACTAAGTCTTTTTCATCATACAAATAAAATCCTGCCCAATTCAAGTTTTCTAAATTTTGATTTATAACTGCTGAAGCATTAGCTAAATTAGCTATAAAATTTCTTTCACCTTCAAAACTTGATTCTAAATATTTTAATAAAAATTCATATCTTTCATTTTTCATTATTTTCTAATAATTCCTTTCTAATTTTCATAACATTTTCCAAACTTTCATCTGAAAGCTTGTATATTTTTTTTAAACTTTCTGGCTTTTCATATAACACAAGAAGAACTGTTATAAAAAAAGTACATGCTGAATTTATAAGATACCTCAATTTTTCCTTTAATGCAACATCTAAATAATCAACAAATACTCGCTGATTATTTTTTATTATCATTAATATTTGATGTAGGTCTTCTACCTTATTAAATCCAAATTGCAACCCATAGTTTAGTAATTTTTTTTCTAGTTTTTCTTCTTTTGCTATATCAAAGGTGTTATAGTGATATACTTGCAAGGCTTCTATTGTACCAAGTACAGCCTTATCATTAAATTTCAAATAAAAACTGATGGTAGATAAATCTAGTCTTATATGATAATTTTCATCAGATATTTTTTTCTTATAAAATTGTTCGATTGCATCAATTTCATCTTTAATTCTACTAAACTCTGAATCAGCAACTTCTAAAAGAGCACTTATTCGAAACAACTTTCTCTCAATTTTTTTAGGAAGATTTACCATTGTTTTATAACGAAGCTTATGATCTATGGCTGCCCAAGCATGTTGCAATGCCGTCCTAATCTGTATTTCAAACTTAAACCCCAAATTTGCAAGTCTTTCATTATTTTCATCAAAATTTTCAGGTTTTAATTTACAAACATAATGAACCGATAAATATCCCATGCGATCTGGTTCCATATTTACAAGTTTATTTATTGAATTTGTAAAATCAATCTCAAAGTTTTTAAAAATTATCTTTATAACTGCATCTACATCTTCTCTATAGTAGGTAACTATTCTTATCCCTATAAGGTCTGTCATTTCTGCAAAAGGATCTATATATTTTCTTCTTTTTAGCTCATACTTTCTAAGAAAACTATCAAAAGATTTTACTCTACCTTCCAAAATATTATACTCTATTCCAGCTTCATTTAAAAGTTTTTTTAGCGTAGAACTCAACAAATCTAAATAAAGATAATAATTTGAAATATTTGCATGGTATTTTTCTTTTATCTCATCTATATATAAATTCTCCAACTTATCCACCTCACTCAGTTTTTTAAACCTATATTAGTTTATTCTTTTTTTATGCTAAAAGTCAATCATATGGCAAAATAAAGTTTTATTTACAAATGTTAGCTATTATGATAAAATTAATAGTAAAATTTAAAGCTAGGAGGATTAAAATGATTGCTATTGGAATAGTAGGACTTCCTAATGTTGGAAAATCTACTTTATTTAATGCTATAACTAAGGCTGGTCAAGCAGAAGCTGCTAACTATCCATTTTGTACTATAGAACCAAACCACGGAACTGTAACGGTTCCAGATGCTAGATTAGATGCTTTAAGTGAAATTATAAACCCACAAAGAATACAACCTGCAACTGTTGAATTTGTTGATATTGCTGGTCTTGTAAAAGGTGCTTCTAAAGGTGAAGGACTAGGAAACCAATTTTTGAGTACTATAAGAAATACTGCGGCTATTTGCCAAGTAGTTAGATGTTTTGATGATGGAAATATAATCCATGTAGATGGTAGTGTTGATCCTTTAAGAGATATTGATGTAATCAATTCTGAGCTTATTCTTTCTGACCTTGAAACAGTAGAAAGAGCAATTAGTAAACAAGATAAGTTAGCCAGAGGAAAAAACAAAGAAGCTCTAGCTGTTATGCCTGTACTTGAAAAATGTAAAGCTCATTTAGAAGAAATTAAACTTTTAAAAACTCTAAAATTAGATGATAATGAAATGGAACTTATCAAAGTTTATCAATTTTTAACTCTAAAACCTATGATGTATGCTGCTAATGTTGGAGAAGAGGACTTAGCAAACGGAAACGAATATGTAGAAAAAGTAAGAGAATATGCTAACAGTATTGGCTCTGAAGTAATTATTGTTTCTGCAAAAGTAGAATCTGAACTTTCTGAAATGGAAGAAGAAGACAAACAAATGTTCTTAGAAGAACTTGGTGTTACTGAACCTGGTCTTAATAGATTAATTAGAGCAGGATACAAACTACTTGGGCTTCAAACATATTTTACAGCAGGAGTAAAAGAAGTAAGAGCATGGACAATTAAAATAGGAGCTACAGCTCCAAAAGCTGCTGCTGAAATCCATACAGATTTTGAAAAAGGATTCATTAGAGCAAAAGTAGTAGGTTATGATGATTTTATAAATAATAAAGGTTGGAAAGGTTCTCAAGAATCTGGAACAATGAGATTAGAAGGAAAAGAATATATTGTTAAAGATGGAGATCTTATGGAGTTCTTATTTAATGTATAATTTTTAATCAATCATCAAATAATTTCATACCATCTCTTGAAATAATGTTAAAAAAATGATATTATTGTATTGAAATTTAAAAAAATCCAAGGAGATAGTATGGGAAGCAAAAGAGAGTTTTATATCGTAGACAGACAAATACTACCTACTTCAATACAAAAAGTTATTGAGGTAAATGATTTAATTCAAAAAGAGAATATTTCTAAATATGAAGCAATTAACAGAGTAGGGATAAGCCGTTCTACATATTATAAATATAAAGACTATATTAAGCCTTTCTTTGAAGGTGGAAGAGATACTGTTTTTAGTCTTTATCTGTCAATGGAAGATCATCCTGGTGTTCTTGCCAGTGTTCTAAAGACAGTTTCAACATCAAATATGAATATACTTACTATAATTCAAAATATACCTGTAGATGGAATGGCTGAAGCAACTATTTCCCTTCAAACTAAAGAAGAGAAATTAAGAGATGTAGAAGCTAGTCTAGAAGAAATTAGAAGTGTCAAAGGTGTAAGAGATTTAAGAATTATAGGGAACAATTAAAATTAGGGGGCTAAAATGAAATTTGATATTCAAACATTAAAAGCTTTAGCAAAAAGTTTAGAAGAAAATGATATAGCAGAATTTAGTTATGAAGAAGAAGGAACAAAAGTAACACTAAAAAGAGGACAAGAGCCTGTACAACATCAATACGTTGCAGCACCTACTGCAACTGTAGCTGTTAATCATGCAGCTCCTTCTGTTGCACAAGTTGCTCCAGCTGCACCAGTTGTTGTTGAGTCTAACTTGCCTGCAATAACTTCACCAATGGTAGGAACTTTCTACTCTTCAAATCAACCTGGTGCTCCAGCTTTTGTAAAAGAAGGAGATACTATTTCAGAAGGTCAAGTATTATGTATCGTTGAAGCAATGAAACTAATGAATGAAGTTAAGTCTGATAAAAGTGGGAAAATCTCTAAAGTTCTTGTGAAAAATGGAGATCCTGTAAAAAAAGGCGATAAATTATTCTTAATAGACTAATTCTTAAAACTGTAGTTTTTCTACAGTTTTTTTTATACAAAATTATAACTGTTTCTAATTCAACAAGACCCATTTATCCATTAAAATTACTCTATACCCCTTGTTCTACAAAAAAATCTTGACATTATATTGTAAAAAAAGTACAATTTATAAAATAAATAATATCGGTTGAAGATATAGGGAGAGTGCATAAGCCACCGAAGAAGTAAATCTTTCAGGTATTTGATCATTCAAATGGGACCTATATTGGACGAACCTCTGGAGAGAGCTTAAAAAAGACACCGAAGGAGTAACACTCTCAGGTAAAAGGACAGGGGAATAAAGCAAGTAATGTTGCCATTATTCTTTTTTGCTATTTTTTTATAGCAAGTCATATAGTTTTTTTTGGCAGATTCCAATCTGTCTTTTTTATTCTAATTTTATTTATTAGTGGTCAATTATTTATTTATTAATTATAAAAGTGGAGGTTATTATGAAAGGAAGAATTATTCTTACTGTTTTAGGAAGTGACAAAAGTGGAATTGTTGCTGGAGTTTCAAAAAAACTATGTGAGTTAAAAGGAAATATCATAGATATTACTCAAACTATATTCGATGGAGATTTATTTGCAATGATTATGCTTGTCGATTGTAAAGAAGCTGATATGGAGTTTGAATCATTTAAAGCAGCTCTAAAAACTATTGAAGATGAATTAAGTTTAAAAATATATGTTCAACATGAAGATATATTTAAAGCTATGCACAGAATATAAGGGGGTTTAATTAAATGCATTTATTACCAGATGAAATATTAGAAACTATTAAAATGGTTGATTTAGAAAGTCTTGATATAAGAACAGTTACTATGGGTATTAGTTTACTAGATTGTATTGATAGAAGTGCTGAAAAAACTGCTGAAAATATATATAACAAAATTACTACACTAGGAAAAGACTTAGTTGCTACTGCTGATAGAGTTGCTGCAAAATATGGAGTACCTATCGTGAACAAAAGAGTTTCTGTAACACCTATAGCTATTATTGGAAATGCTACAGATGCTACAGACTATACAATATTTGCAAAGGCTCTTGATAGAGCAGCCAAAGAAATTGGTATAGATTTTATAGGTGGCTTTACTGCCCTAGTAGATAAAGGATTTACTGCAGGAGACAGAAAACTTATTGCTTCTATTCCAAATGCTTTAAAAGAAACTGAAAGAGTATGTTCATCAGTAAATGTTGGTTCTACGAAGTCTGGAATCAATCTTGATGCAGTTAAAATGATGGGGAAAACTGTTAAAGATTTAGCTGAATTAACTAAAGATAATGATGGTTTAGGTGCTGCTAAATTTGTAGTTTTCTGTAATGCTGTAACAGATAACCCTTTCATGGCTGGAGCTTTCCACGGTGTAAATGAAGGCGATGTGGTTCTTAACCTTGGAATAAGTGGTCCAGGAGTTGTAAGAGCTGCTCTTGCTAGAATAGACAAAAAAGCCCCTATTGATGAAATAACTGAAACTATCAAAAAAATTAGTTTTAAAATTACAAGAATGGGTGAGCTTGTTGGTAAAGAAGTTGCTAAAGAGTTAGGAATAGACTTTGGAATCATTGACTTATCATTAGCTCCAACACCTGCTGTAGGAGATTCTGTAGGAAATATTCTTGAAGAGTTTGGACTTGAATCTGTAGGAGCTTATGGAACTACTCTTGCTCTTGCTATTCTTAATGATGCTGTTAAAAAAGGTGGAGCTATGGCTGCTACTAGAGTTGGAGGACTAACAGGTGCCTTCATTCCAGTAAGTGAAGACCAAGGTATGATTGCTGCTGCCTCAAAAGGTTATTTAACTTTGGAAAAAATGGAAGCAATGACTTGCGTTTGTTCTGTAGGAATAGATATGGTAGCAATCCCGGGAGATACTCCTGATTATGTTATCAGTGGACTTATCGCTGATGAGATGGCTATTGGTATGATTAATAGCAAAACTACTGCTGTAAGAGTTATTCCTGTTCCAGGAAAAGGTGTAGGAGATAGAGTAGTATTTGGTGGACTTCTAGGAGAAGCTGATATTATGCATATTAACACTTTAGATTGTTCTGTATTAATCAATAGAGGAGGACATGTTAGTCCACCAATTAGTGCAATGAAAAACTAATATTAACTTCAAACGAGTCTTTTTAGACTCGTTTTTATTTATAAATTAGCTTCGACTTATTGTTATGCTTTTCTATTACTCGTATAATAAGAATATAAGGTATATTAAGGAGGTATAATTATGAGCTTAAAAGCAATGCACAGGATATTAGATATTATTGATACTGCTTTTGATTCAGAAAAGGAAGTAGATTTTTTTAATGACCCTACTCTCGAACATTATAAAATCCCAAATAGAAGAATCTATCTGATTTTAGAAAATTTATTGGTAGAGGAAATGATTAAAGGAATAAGGCTCGAGGGAGATTATTCTGATTTCAAAATAATTCAAGAAATTCCACGACTTACTTTCAAAGGAATGACATACTTATATTCAACTGTAGTATAAAAATAGTCGGGAGATTCCCGACTATTTGTTATTTTTCTATATTTATTTCAAAACTATCTTCCAAAGTTTTAAATGT
>JAGNSM010000034.1 GCA_017988045.1 Fusobacteriaceae bacterium | reverse complement strand
TTAACTATTAATTCTTAACTATTAACTAAATGTAGTGTTCCCTGATAGCTCAGTTGGTAGAGCACACGGCTGTTAACCGTGTTGTCACAGGTTCGAGTCCTGTTCGGGGAGCCATTTTTTTATTTTTGGAAAACTATGTTTTCCAAAAAATTATCCTGTGCATATTTTTTGATAAATCAAGTAAAATTATTGGCTATAATTATAAAAAATAAACATTCAAATTTTAATAAGGTTGACGAATGATTCGAGATATGATATACTATTTAGGTTAAATAAAAAAGATATTCCGCTTTATAAAATATATAAATGAATATCTACGCTTAGGAGGATAAACATGAAAGAAAGATTAATCGAGTTAGTTGAAAAAACTCAACTAAGAACAGATATCCCTCAATTCAAAGCAGGAGACACTATCGTTGTTCACTACAAAGTAAAAGAAGGGGACAAAGAAAGAGTTCAATTATTTGAAGGAGTAGTTATTAGAGTAAGTGGAGCTGGAACTGGAAAAGCTTTTACAGTTAGAAAAATAGCTGCAGGTGTAGGAGTAGAAAGAATAATACCTTTAAACTCTCCATTAATTGAAAAAATCGAAGTTAAGAGAATCGGTAGAGTAAGAAGATCTAAACTTTACTACTTAAGAGGATTATCTGGTAAAAGAGCAAGAATTAAAGAAATCAGAAGATAAGAAAAAAATAATTAGAGTAGATACGGTATCTACTCTTTTTTATTTGTCATAGAAATCAGAAATAAAAAAATCGGAATTATCCGATTTTTATTTTAGTTTTTTTTCTTATAATTTGAATAAGAGTATTCATAGAGTCTTCTAATGCAAAGACTTTGATTGAATATTCTTTTTTATTATATAAATAACTAATTTTTAGTTTATCTTTTTTTAATTTCTCTACTTTTGTCATATTAGTGAATGGTATAAGATAAATACTATTTTTAAAAGAATCACGAAGCCCAATCCCTTTTTCCAAGACTACTTTTTTTTGATTTAGCATATAAAACCAAAATAAGCTCAATAAAAACCAAAATATGTTGAATTGAAAGGTTCCTTTATTTAAAACAATTAAAAAACCGAAAAATGCGGAAATAAACGCAAAAAAACTAATATTTATTTTTGAGAATCTAGATCCGTTTAATAATAATAATATCTTGTCAGAAGTTCTTAATCTATAACTTTTGAAAATAGATAAAAATATCATAAGTAATAACACACTAATTGTTATGTAAAAATTCATACAGCACCTCTTTAATTTATATTTTAATTAAAGATATTTTATCAAAAAAATATTGAAAAGTATAGTGAAAGAATAAAAAGGCTAATTAAAAAAATATGGTAAAAACTTTGAAAGTAGTATATAATTAATAAGGAATTTTATGAGGTATATGTTATATTTATTGATTTTATTAAATATTTAAATAGAGGTTTTATGATAAAAAAAATAGAGGTACAAGAAATAAATGAAATAATAGATATAGAAAAAGAATCTTTTAATGAAGCTTGGACTATAGAAGTTTACCAATCCTTGTATAAGAGTTATAAAACAGATGTTTATGTTTGGTATGAAAAAGAGCAAGTTATCGCATATGCTGTTTTTCTTGATATGGTTGATGTTAATGAATTGGTTAGAATTGCGGTAAAAAAAGAATTTAGAGGTAAAAATTATGGAAGTGACTTTTTAAGAAAAATACTTAATAATTTTGATAAAAATATATTTTTAGAAGTTAGACAAAATAATGTTTCTGCAATTAAATTATATGAAAACACTGGGTTTAAGTTAGTAAACATAAGAAAAGACTATTACTCTGATACACATGAAAATGCTTTAGTTATGGTTTATGACAAATAAAAAAAGGGTGGAAAAATGAAAAAGTGGGTTGCTTTTTTGATTGTTTTTTCGTTATTGTTTTTTACAAGTTTAAATAATCTATTTGTGGGAGATTCTTATCATTATATGATTACAGTATCTTTTACACTTATAATGCTTATATCGTATTCAATTATAGCAATTTTATCTTTTAGAGCATTAAGGAGTCTAAGTGACATTAATTATATGTATTTTTCTTTTATAAGTATAGTTATGGCATTTATGGTATTCTTTATAGTTTTAAAAAATCTTACTTTTAGTACTTTTGATAAACTTTATTTTACTCAAATAAAGTTTGTACAAATTTTGTTCTTTTCATTTTCTCTATTTTTAATAAGAGCTGAAAAGAAAGTTAAAGTAATGAATATTACTTTAATTTTAACTTTTATATTTAACTTATATTTAGCTTTTATTTTGTTTAGAATAGAAATGATGAAGTATTTACCTTTAATATTATACTTGGAAATATTAGTTATGTATGATTTTTTTTCTGAAAAGAATATCAAACGACTATTGATAGAAATTTTATTTTACAATATCATTTCAGAGTTACTTTATGTGTACTATTTAAATTTTAATTCTTTTTTCTCGTACTTATCATCATTGATATTGTTTTTGATGGGAATTATTAAAATAGGTTCACATTTTTCTTATATGCTTAATAGAGATTATTATAGAAAACAGTATATCAAAGAAAAGAAATTGAATAGGTTGTTAAATATAAGTGAAAAACCGATAATTATACTTCAAGAGTTTACAGTTAAAAAGTTAAATAAAGCAGCATTAGAACTTTTTGGATATAATACAATTGGTGAACTTAAAGGAAAAAATGTATTTAATTATTTAAATATATTGGAGTTTCAAGAGATTGATTTTGATACGGGGCTTCAGGATGAGAAAAAAAAAGTTATTATTACTAAATCAGATGGAACTACTCATAGACTTATTGTAAATATTTTTAGAGTTAAGGGAGTTAAAACAAGAGAATATATTTTGGAATTTAAAGAAGAAGTTAATTTTGGGGATATTTTTTATAAATTAAATGATGAATTACAAAATGTTGTTTTTATTTATGATGAGGATGAAGGGTATAAATATGTAAGCGAAGGAATTATAAATGTTTTACATTATGAGCCAAAGGATTTTTATGAAGATAAATGGTTTACTAGAAAAATATCTGTAGATAATAAATTTGAGAAAATTATTAAAAATAGAGAAGAACAAAGCTCTTTTATGGCTAAGTATAAAACAAAAGAGGGAGAAATTGTTTATTTAAAAGAAAATATTAAACGAATTGATATAGGTGGAAAAAATTTATTTTATGGAATTGTCACAGAAGTTACTGAATTTATAAATGAGATTGAAGAATTAAATGCAGTTAAAAAAGATTTGGAAGAAAAAAATAGTAAAAAAGAGATGACAATGTCTATAGTTTCCCATGAAATAAGAACGCCAATAACAGCAATAATAGGGTTTTTAGAAAATATAATTATAAATAACAGAACTATAGATAAAACTATAGATAATATGATAAAAAAAGCTTATTCGAATTCAATTAGATTGAAAGAATTGGTAAATAATCTTTTAGATTTGAATAAACTTAATGCTGGAAAAATGGAAATATATAAAGAAGCTAATGATTTGAAGGCTCTTGTAGATGAAGTTTTATTAAATAATGAGACGTTAATAGATATAAAGAGTATTAAGAGTTTAAATAAAATGAGTGATAAGGTAGAAGTTATTTCGGATTCGGCAATGCTTTATCAAATAATCAACAATATAGTAAGTAACTCAATTAAATACAATAAAGAAAACGGAGTCTTGGAAATAAGTGTAACAGATGAGGGTAAATCAGTTGTACTTGATATTAAAGACAGCGGTATTGGTATTCCAGATGAAAATAGAGAAAGAGTATTTTTGGAATATGAGAGAATTAGAGGGACTAAGGCAAAAGGGACAGGATTAGGACTGCCACTTGCCAAAAGATTAATTGAATTAAATGACGGGGAAATCTGGTTTGATTCTCAGCCAGAGAAGGGAACAACATTTCATTTAAGGTTTAAAAAGGTATAAACTCGTAGAGTTAAATATATTAAAAAAATTAGGAGGAATTCTTTGTGGAAACTAACGTTTATGTAAACCCACTTGTGGAAAGATATGGGTCAAAAGAGATGCTTTATAACTTCTCGTCTGATATGAAATTCTCAACTTGGAGAAAATTGTGGGTAGCACTTGCTGAGTGTGAGAAAGAACTTGGATTAAACATTACTGAAGAACAAATTGCGGATATGAAAAAATACATCTATGATATCAATTATGATGTGGCTAAACAAAGAGAAAAAGAAGTTAGACATGATGTAATGGCTCATGTACATGCCTTTGGTGAACAAGCAGTATCTGCTAAACCAATTATTCATCTTGGAGCAACATCAGCTTATGTTGGAGATAATACAGACCTTATTCAAATGAAAGAGGGTATGTTAATTCTTAAGAAAAAACTGGTTAACGTAATGGATTCATTAGCTAAATTTTCTTTGGAATACAAAGATATGCCAACACTTGGATTTACACATTTCCAAGCAGCTCAACTGACTACTGTAGGGAAAAGAGCTACACTTTGGTTACAATCTCTTGTTCTTGATTTTGAAGAGCTTGAATTTAGACTGGATACATTAAGATTTAGAGGAGTAAAAGGAACTACAGGAACTGCGGCTTCTTTTGCTGAACTATTTAATCATGATTTTGATAAAGTAAAAAAATTAGATATTATGGTTTCTGAAAGAATGGGATTTGATAAAAGATTTATGGTTACAGGTCAAACTTACGACAGAAAAGTTGATGCAGAAATACTTGCTTTATTATCAAGTATAGCTCAATCAGCTCATAAATTTACAAATGACATGAGATTACTGCAACATCTTAAAGAGATAGAAGAACCATTTGAAAAAAGCCAAATAGGTTCATCAGCAATGGCGTACAAAAGAAATCCAATGAGATCAGAAAGAATAGCTTCTCTTGCGAAATTTGTAATGTCTCTTGCAGACTCTCCTGCAATGGTAGCAGCGACTCAATGGTTTGAAAGAACTCTAGATGATTCTGCTAACAAAAGACTTGCTATACCTCAAGCATTCCTTTCTATAGATGCAATATTATTAATTTGGCAAAACATAATGGATGGAATTGTTGTTTATCCAAAAATGATAGAAAAGAGAATAATGTCTGAGCTTCCATTTATGGCTACTGAATACATCATTATGGAAGGTGTAACAAAAGGTGGAGATAGACAAGAACTACATGAAAGAATAAGAATGCATTCTATGGAAGCTGGGAAAAATGTTAAGGTAGAAGGAAAAGACAACGATTTAATCGAAAGAATTTTAGCTGACGATTATTTCAACATAGATAAAACAAGACTTACAGAAATTTTAGATCCGAAAAACTTTATTGGATTTGCAGCTGACCAAACAGTTGACTTCATTAAAGAAGAAGTTCAACCAATAATTGATGCAAATAAAGAATTATTAGGACTAAAAGCAGATTTACATGTATAATAAATAGGAGTTGGCTAACTGCCAACTCTATTTTTTAGGTTAAAGTAATTTTGTTAAATGAAAAATATTTGAAAACCTTGGATTCCGCGTCCAAACCTCGTAAACGTGACGTTTAATTCTTTTTATTGTTAAAAACAGTATTTTTTATAGTGATTTTATTTGTGTCCAACATCAGGTTGGCGCGAGGTGGCTGCGTAAGCCACGATTTTTAAGAACTGTTTCTAATTTAGTAAGTCCTATTATTTAATTTATAAAAGAGTCGAGCGTTCGCAGGTTTTAGGACAAAGTCTTAAGATATAAGAAAGTTATTTTGCATGTATAAAGAGGAAAATTATGAATAAATTTGAACTAAGAAAAGAGAAAAAAGAAAAGGCTCATTTAATAACTTTAGTACTTTTGGCATTGTATTTGACTTTGTTTGAGAATATGATACCAAAACCCTTTCCTTGGATGAAACTTGGATTAGCAAATTTAAGTACAATAATTGCTATAAGAAATTTTGGTCCTAAAATGGGGGTAAAGGTATTTTTATTGAGAGTTTTTGTACAAGCTTTAGTTATGGGAACTTTGGCAACACCTAGTTTTGTAATAAGTTTTTCAGCAGGGTTAGCGAGTACTTTATTGATGATTTTTTTGTTTAAATATGATAAAATATTTTCTGTTGTGGCAATAAGCTCTTTGTCAGCAGTTGTGCATAATATTGTACAGTTAATAACGGTTTATTTTTTACTTTTTAGGGGAATAAATCTTTATTCTAAATCAGTATTTATATTTGTATTTATATTTATTTTGACTGGTTGGATTTCTGGTGCAATATTAGGGATAGGATTAAATAAGTTTGAAAAAAACAGATTGAGTTTTGACAATAAATTGGAGGTAAATTAAGGTGAAAAGAAAATACTTTGGAACAGATGGAATAAGAGGAGAAGCAAATAAGGAATTAACAGTAGACCTAGCATTAAAATTAGGATATGCATTAGGTTATTATTTGAAGAAAAAGAATCCTGATAAAAAGAAAATAGAAGTTATTATGGGAAGTGATACAAGAATTTCTGGATATATGTTAAGGTCAGCTTTGACAGCAGGATTAACGGCTCTTGGAATTGATATAGAGTTTATCGGTGTTCTTCCAACACCGGGAGTAGCTTATCTTATCAAAAAGAAAAAAGCTGATGCAGGAATTATGATTTCAGCAAGTCACAATCCTGCCCATGATAATGGAATTAAAATATTTGCAGCTAATGGATATAAACTTCCAGATGAAGTTGAATTGGAACTGGAAGCATTAATAGATAATTTTCCAAATTTAAATAATGAACTAGTAGCTGGAGATAAAACTGGTAAATATAGATTCTCTGAAAATGATTATTTCTTATACAGAGATTATTTACTGTCTACAGTAAAAGGTGATTTATCAGGAATGAAAATTATTCTTGATGTTGGAAATGGAGCAGCATATAGAATAGCTAAAGGAGTATTTGCTAAATTAGGTGCTGAAATAGTAGTTATAAATGACGTTCCAAGTGGAACGAATATAAATGTTAATTGTGGTTCTACTCACCCAGAAATTCTTGCAAAAGTAGTTATAGGTTACAATGCAGACTTTGGACTAGCTTATGACGGAGATGCAGACAGACTAATTGCTGTTGATGGAAAAGGAAACATCGTTGATGGAGACAAAATTATAGCTATACTTGCTAAAAGAATGAAAGCAGAAGGAAGACTTAATGATAATAAAGTAGTTACTACTGTTATGTCTAATATGGGATTTGAGAGCTATTTGAATGATAATGAAATTGATTTGATAAGAGCCAATGTCGGAGATAGATATGTACTTGAAAAAATGAAAGCACATGGATTAAATCTTGGAGGAGAACAATCTGGACATATAATTATGTTAGATTACAATACTACAGGAGATGGAGTATTAACTTCGTTACATCTTGCTCAAGCTATAAGAGATGAAGGAAAATCACTAGCAGAGTTGGTAGAAGATATTAAAGATTGGCCACAACTTCTTATAAATGTTAGAGTTGACAATACAAAAAAAACAGCTTGGTCTAAAAATAATGTAGTAACTGATTTTATAGAACAAAAAGAAAAAGAGATGAATGGTTTTGGTAGAATACTTGTAAGAACATCAGGGACAGAGCCAATAATTAGAGTAATGACTGAAGGAAAAGATAAAGAACAAGTAGAGAGAGTAGCTAGAGAAATAGCAGAAGTACTTAAAAATGAATTAAACTAAAATTTGGGAGGAAACTCCCTTTAGTTTTGGCTTAAATTGACTTCAAAGTCATTGACTTTCAAGTCAATTTATTATATACTTTCTTTAAACTCTTAGAAAATAAATAGCTTTTTTAAAAAGGAAAAAGATATGTGTGATTGAATAATTTGTGGAGGAAATACTTTGGAAAAAAGTTTCGCTGATTTTTATGATGAAATGATGGCTTATGTGGATTATGATAGGTGGGTTAAATTAATAAATGATAGAATAGGTAATACAATAAATGGTAAAAAAATTATGGAAATTGGTTGTGGAACAGGTGAAATTTCTAAAAGATTAGCAGATTGTGGATATGAAGTTTGTGGAATAGATATTTCTGAAGAGATGTTAAAGATTGCTGGAACCAAATATCCTAATTTAAATATAAAAAAAGAAGATATGAGAACAATAAAAATTGAGAGTGAATTTGATGCAATAGTCTGTGTATTTGATGCATTGAATTATCTTCAAAATTTTGAAGAATTGAAACTTTCATTTGAAAATATAAAAAGAGCATTGAAGCCAAATGGTTTTTTTTTATTTGATATACTCAACAGGAAAATGATAGATAGCATGTTTCCAGAGGACATATTTGCTGATGATAGAGAGAATATGAGTATAATTTGGAAGCATAGTTATGAAGAAGAAATAGATTTGGATAAAATAAGTGCGAGTTTTTTTATAAGAGAAGAAAAAAATAGTTATAAAAGGTATGATGAAGTTTTTTATAAAAAAATATATTCAGGAAAATTAATACTTCAAGTTATCAAAGATACTGGATTTGAATTGATATCTAAAGAGGTAAATACTGAAATAGCAGGTCCAAGGATGGTATATTTATTAAAAAGAGTTGATTAATATGAAACTAAATAAAGAAATACTAAAATATCTATCTTTATTAGGAAATTTAGGATTTATTGTTATGAGCAATATACTTGTAAGTATATTTTTATATAAGGTATATGAAAGATTTTTTGGATTTAATAGTTTAATTTTTATTATTTTTATACTGTTTGGAATAATATCTGCTTTTTATAATATATATAAATTAATTATGAAATAAAAAAATCAATTGATTTGAGAATAAAAAGAAATATAAGCGGAATCTTAACGAAAAATTTATTTGAAACAAGATGTAATAAGTGCTATACTTTTCATGTATTACGAAAATCAAACATTCAAAAAATATAAAAATAAGGTTTTGTGTCAAAATAGAAGATTCTTAGATGTACTAAATTTGTGTGAGGCGATATTGTGAACCAAGAATTAAAAACCGTTTTTAAAAATAGTGGAATAACAATTTTAATAATATTTGCCTATGGATTAATTATTAGGCAAAAGTCTGTTTATATAGCTTCTACTTTAGGGGCTATTTTATCTATATGGAATCTTTATTCTATGTATAAAGATGCAGAAGTTTTAGTTTATAAAAAAAATGCCTCGATAAAACAAGGAATGGCTTCTTATAGCAAGAGGTATCTGATTAACGGATTATTCTTAGGAATAATGATGTATGTTAACCTTCAGTGGTTAATAGCAGGAGCACTAGGTTTATTAGTTGTAAAACTGAACATTTTATTAATAATGTTTAGTCATCAACTTAATAATATAATTAAAAAATTAAAAATTTAAGAGAAAGGAGGATAAAAATGAGGTTAGGACCGATAGAGTTTTTTGCACCACCATTGGTAGAAGGACCAAGAATAATGTTCTTTATTCCTTGTCCCCATAATTTCCCATTTGCAATGCAATTATCAGATGGAACTTTTGGATTACCTGTAACAATAACAGTTATTACTACTTGGGCAATAATGCTTGTATTTTATCTTTTGTTTCATTTTGGGTTAAAAAAGTTGGAAAAAACCCCATCAAAAACACAAGCATTTTATGAAATGCTATACAATGGATTAGATAGTTTAATAGGAAGTGTTTTGGGTAAATGGAAGAACAAATATTTCGTTTATATTGGGAGTTTAATATGTTTTATATTTATAGCCAATATAACAAGCTTTTTCCCTATACCAGGTTTTAGTCATAATGCAGAAGGTCAGCTAGTAATATCAACATTTTTTAGAGGACCTAATGCTGATATAAATACAACTTTAGGATTAGCCTTAATAACAACTTTTAGTTTTATTGTGGCAAGTATTAAAACTAATGGTGTAACAGGATATTTTAAAGGCTTGATGGAACCAACACCAGTAATGCTACCTATGAATATTATAGGAGAATTAGCAAAACCAACTAATATATCTATGAGACTTTTTGGAAACAACTTTGCAGGTATGGTAATAATAGGGCTAATATACATGGCAGCACCGTGGTTTATCCCAGTACCTTTACACTTATACTTTGATTTATTTGGAGGATTAGTGCAAGCTTTTGTTTTCACTATGTTAACATTAGTATATATTCAACAATCACTTGGAAATTCAGAGCCTGAGGGCGGATTTTAAAAATTAGAGGAGGATAAAAATGGATTTATTAACAGCAAAAACAGTAGTATTAGCTGCGTCAGCAGTAGGAGCAGGATTAGCAATGATAGCAGGACTTGGACCAGGAATCGGGGAAGGAAATGTTGGAGCAGCAGCAGTTACTGCAGTATCTAGACAACCAGAAGCTAAATCAGATATTATATCAACAATGGTACTTGGAGATGCTATCGCCGAATCAACAGGGATTTACTCATTAGTTATAGCCTTAATTCTATTATATGCAAACCCATTCTTAGGAAAATTAGCAGAGTAGTAAAAAAGGGTTTCATAAAGTGTAGAGAGAGGAGGTATAGCTTTGGAAAACATGACAATGCCTGCCATTTTAATTGATATTAATTTAGTTTGGCAGATTATAAACTTTTGTGTAATAATGTTTATTTTTAAGAAAAAATTATTTGGACCAGTTTCTAGAATTATTTCTGAAAGAAAAGCATTGATAACAAAAGATATGGATGATGCAAGAATAGATAAAGAGAACGCAGAAAAAGAAAGATTAACAGCTGAAGCTGAACTAAAAAAAGCAAAAGCAGAAGCGTTAAAAATTCTGGTAGAAGCTGAGAAAAAATCAGAAGAGAGAAAAGATGCAATATTAAAAGATGCACATGCTCAAAGAGAAAAAATGATTAAATCTGGTGAAGCTGAAGTTGAAAAACAAAAAGAAATCGCCATGAAAGATTTACAAGTTTATGCTCGTAACTTAATTTCTGATTTTACAGAAAAATTAGTTTCTAACAAAACAGCAAGTACCCTAATTGATGAAGCTATTGATAAGGTAGGGGAAGAATAATGAAAGAGATTGCAGTAGGAAATAGATATGCTTTAGCAATTTATGAAATAGCAAAAGAACTTAATAGAGTTGAAGATATGTATAAAGAGCTAAAAATAGTTATGGAAACTTATGAATTAAACATTGATTTTAAAAACTTTATAAATCATCCTCTTGTAAAAAAAGATGATAAAAAAGAGTTTATATCAAAAGTTTTTTCAAAAGAAGTTTCAGGAGAAACTATGAATCTTTTACATTATCTAATAGATAAAACAAGACTAGCTCAAATTAAAGCTATAGTAACTGAATATCTTAAACTTTATTATGAGAGAAATCAAATAGTAGAAGCTCAGGCTACTTTTGCAGTTGAACCTACTAAGGAACAAGTGGAAAAATTAGTATCTAAACTTCAAGCTAAGATTAAGAAAGAAGTAAGAATTTCTACTAAAATTGATAAAGCAATTTTAGGTGGAGTAGTAATAAGAATTGGAGATCAAATTATTGATGCTTCAATCAAAAAAGAGATAGAAGCATTTAGAAATAACTACTAAACTTAGATAATTAGGAGGTGCAAAGACTTGAAAATTAGACCAGAAGAGATAAGCAATCTTATCAAAACTGAAATACAAAATTACAAAAAGTCTTTAGATATAAAAACTTCTGGCTCTGTTGTAGAAGTAGGAGACGGTATAGCTAGAATATACGGTCTTAGCAATGCTAAAGCCGGAGAGCTTTTAGAATTTGCCAGCGGAGTTAGAGGAATGGCTCTTAACTTAGAAGAAAATAATGTTGGAGCAGTTATCCTTGGAGACGCATCTAGTGTTAAAGAAGGAGACGAAGTTAAAGCTACAGGTCAAGTTGCAGCAGTACCTGCAGGAGAAAATTTATTAGGAAGAGTAGTAAATGCTCTTGGAGAACCTATAGATGGAAAAGGTGCAATAATTCCAGTAAAATATATGGAACTTGAAAGAAAAGCATCTGGAATCATCGCAAGAAAACCAGTTACAGAACCTTTACAAACAGGGATTAAGTCTATTGATGGAATGGTACCTATTGGAAGAGGACAAAGAGAACTTATTATAGGAGATAGACAAACAGGAAAAACTGCAGTTGCTATTGATACTATAATTAATCAAAGAAATACTGGAATAAAATGTATTTATGTAGCTATTGGTCAAAAAAGATCAACAGTTGCACAAGTTACTAAAAAATTAGAAGATGCAGGAGCTTTAGAAAATACAATAATTGTAGCAGCTACAGCCTCTGAATCAGCGGCATTACAATACTTAGCACCATATGCTGGAGTATCTATGGGAGAATATTTCATGGATAAAGGTGAACATGTGTTAATTATTTACGATGATTTATCAAAACATGCGGTGGCATATAGAGAAATGTCGTTATTGCTTAGAAGACCTCCAGGTAGAGAAGCATATCCAGGAGACGTATTCTATTTACATTCAAGATTACTTGAAAGAGCAGCTAAAATGTCTGACGCTTTAGGTGGAGGATCAATAACTGCGTTACCTATTATAGAAACTCAAGCAGGAGACGTTTCGGCGTATATTCCTACTAACGTAATTTCTATAACAGATGGTCAAATATTCCTTGAATCTCAATTGTTTAATTCAGGATTTAGACCAGCAATTGATTCTGGAATATCAGTTTCAAGGGTTGGAGGTTCTGCACAAATAAAAGCTATGAAACAAGTTGCTGCTAAAGTTAAACTTGAATTAGCTCAATACACAGAATTATTAGCTTTTGCTCAATTTGGTTCTGATTTAGATAAATCAACTAAAGCAAGACTAGATAGAGGAGCAAGAATAATGGAAGTATTAAAACAAGGGCAATACTCTCCATTCCCAGTAGAAGAACAAGTTGTTTCGTTCTTTGCTGTTACAAGAGGATTCTTGGATACTGTACCTCTAAAAGAAGTACAACTATTTGAAAAAGAACTCCTAGACTACTTTAGAAAAAACACTACGATACTTTCAGAAATTGTGGAAAAGAAGGCTTTAAATAGTGAGTTGGAAGAAAAAATTTCTGCTACTATTTCTGAATTTAAAGCTAACTTTAATTAGGGGTGAAGTAGATGGGAGCAGGAAAAAGTAGAGAAATTAAAGATAGGATCAAAGGAGTAAAAAGTACTCATCAGATTACTAATGCTATGAACATAGTGTCATCAACTAAGTTCAAAAGATTTTCTGCCCTAGTTGAAAAATCAAGACCTTATGCAGAATCTTTACATGGGGTTCTGAAAAATATAGCAGCAGGGTTAAAAAGTGAAAAACATCCACTATTAGACGGTAAGAAAACTGTTAAAAAAATAGGGGTAGTTGTAATGGCATCTGATAGAGGACTTTGTGGAAGTTTTAATAGTGCCACTATCAAAGTCCTTGAAAAATTAATTAAAGATAATAAGGATAAAGAAGTATCTGTAATAGCTATAGGAAAGAAAGCAAGAGATTTTTGTAAAAAATCTAATGTGGACTTAAAAGCTGAATATATACAACTTATTCCTGAAACTATGTTCGATAAAGCTAAAGAAATTAGTGAAAATATAGTTGAATTTTACAACGAAGATATTTTTGATGAAGTATATTTGATTTATAATGAGTATTTTTCTGCAATTAGATGGGAATTAAGAACTAAGAGACTTATTCCTATTGAAAGAGTAGAATCTGAAAGTAATGAACCTTATATATTTGAACCATCACAAGAAGAAATATTAGAAACTCTTCTACCAAAATATCTTAATATTCAGATTTATCAATCTCTATTAGAAAATACAACGAGCGAACATGCCGCAAGAAGACAAGCAATGCAAAATGCAACAGATAATGCAGAAGACATGATAGCAAGTTTAACACTTCAATACAATAGGGAAAGACAAGCGGCGATTACTCAAGAAATATCAGAAATCGTTGGTGGAGCAGAATCTCTAAAATAAAAATATATTAAATACTTGAAAGGAGGATAAGGGTTTTGGAAAATAAAGGAATCGTTATTCAAGTAATAGGACCGGTAATTGACGTAAAATTTGAAGATAAATTACCAAGTATATACAATGCCCTTCATATACCTCTAGGTAATGGTAGTAAACTTACAGTGGAAGTTCAACAACATTTAGGAAATAATGTTGTTAGAACTGTAGCGATGGATGCCACTGAAGGACTACAAAGAGGTATGGAGGCTATAGATACAGGAAACGTTATAACTGTTCCTGTTGGAAGAGGTGTATTAGGAAGAATACTAAATGTACTAGGGGAACCAGTAGATGAAGCTGGACCAATAGATTCAGAAGAATTCGCTCCTATTCATAGAGAAGCACCTAGTTTTGAGGAACAAGGTACTGACGTTGAAGTATTCGAAACAGGAATCAAAGTAATAGATTTATTAGCACCTTATATTAAAGGGGGAAAAATAGGTCTATTTGGAGGAGCTGGAGTAGGAAAAACAGTTTTAATAATGGAACTTATTAACAACATAGCAAAAGGTCATGGAGGCCTTTCAGTATTTGCAGGAGTTGGAGAAAGAACTAGAGAAGGTAGAGATCTTTATGATGAAATGAATGAGTCAGGTGTTATATCTAAAACAGCTCTTGTTTATGGACAAATGAATGAGCCACCTGGAGCAAGACTTAGAGTTGCACTTACTGGACTTACAGTTGCTGAACATTTTAGAGACAAAGAAGGACAAGACGTTCTATTCTTTATTGATAATGTATTTAGATTTACTCAAGCAGGATCGGAAGTTTCAGCTTTATTAGGAAGAGTTCCATCAGCTGTTGGATATCAACCAAATCTAGCAACAGAAATGGGAACATTACAAGAAAGAATTACTTCTACTAAAACAGGGTCAATAACATCAGTTCAAGCAGTATATGTTCCTGCTGATGACTTTACAGATCCAGCACCAGCTACAACATTCTCACATCTAGATGCTACAACAGTATTATCAAGAAGAATAGCTTCTTTAGGAATTTATCCTGCAGTTGATCCACTTGATTCTACATCAAGAGCTTTAGATCCACAAGTTGTTGGAACAGAGCACTATAATGTAGCTAGAGACGTGCAAAAAGTACTACAAAGATATAAAGAGTTACAAGATATCATTGCAATCTTAGGAATGGATGAATTATCTGATGACGATAAAATTCTTGTTAACAGAGCAAGAAAAATCGAAAGATTCTTCTCACAACCATTCTCTGTTGCTGAACAGTTTACAGGTATGGACGGGAAATATGTTTCAGTAAAAGAAACTATTAGAGGATTCAAAGAAATCTTAGACGGATTATATGATGACTTACCTGAAAGTGCGTTCCTATATGTAGGAACTATTGACGAAGCTGTAGCTAAAGCAAGGGAAGAGATGAAAGGAGCTGAATAATAATGGCAACTTTTAATTTGGAAATAATAACTCCCCTTGAAGTAGTCTATAGAGGTGAAGCAGAGTTTGTCAAATTAAGAACTATAGTCGGAGATATGGGTATATTAGCTCATCATGCTCCACTAGTGAGTGGATTAGCATTAGGACAAATGATGGTAAGAAATGAAAATAAAGTAGAGGAAAATTTCTTTATTTCAGGTGGTTTCTTAGAAATTTCAAAGGATAAAACTGTAATTTTAGCAGATGACGCAATGAATGTTAAAGATATTGATGTGGTGTTAGCTAAAAGAGAAGTTGAAGAGTTAAAAGCTAAGATGGAAAAAATTAAAGAAGAGAAAGATTTGGCGCAAGCAGAAAAATCTTTACAAGAATCTTTAATGAAAGTACAATTAGGTCAAAGATAATAACAAACTTTAAAGAACTGATTAAATTAATCAGTTCTTTTTTGCTTAAAGAAAGTATATTTTATGTACAAAAAGTATTAAAACAATTGACAAGCCTATAAATAAAATATATAATTTGCTAGTAGAAATGTAGAAAAAGTAATAGAAGAAGAAAAAAAGTAGAAATGTAGCAACGTAGTATAATAAGCCAAAATCTCTGTAATTAGAGATGATTTTTGTTAAACAAAAATTTGGAAACTTCGTTGAGCTATGCTCAACTTTTTTATTATTCTATAAAATTAGGGAGGAAAGCAGTATGGTAGAGAAATTTATGAAAAAAGCAGGGCTTCTTTTGTTAGTAGTACTAACTTTGGTAGCTTGTGGTAAAAAAGAAGATAGCAAAATAAAAATTGGTATCACTCAAATAGTGGAACATCCAGCATTGGACGCTGCAAGAAAAGGATTTATGGAAGTATTACAAGCAAGTGAATTTGCAAGTAGAGTAGAATTTGAAGAAAAATCAGCACAAGGTGACATGGCAGTAGCACAAACAATAGCAGAAGGATTTGTTAATGATAAAAAAGATATGATTCTTGCAATAGCAACGCCAACAGCTCAAGCAAGTTTTAACGCAACAAAAGAAATTCCTATATTGATAACAGCAGTTACAGATCCAAAAGCTGCAGGATTAGTTGGGGATAATATAACAGGAACAAGCGATGCGACTCCAATAGAAAAACAATTTGCATTATTAAAACAATTATTACCTAATGCAAAAAAAATAGGGATTGTTTATAATCTTGGAGAACAAAACTCAGAAATTCAAGTAGCTAGTGCAAAAGCTTTAGCGAGTAAATTTGGATTTACAATAGAAACTGTAGGAGTAAGTAACGTTAATGAAATAGCTCAAGCATTAGATGCACTTTTACCAAAAGTGGATGCATTATATGAACCTACAGACAATTTAGTAGCTTCAGCAATGCCATTAATAGCAGAAAAAAGTATAGCAAATAAAAAAGCTGTTATTACTGGGGAAAAAGGAATGGTAGAAGCTGGAGGACTTGCAACAGAAGGTATAGATTATTATGAACTTGGAAAACAAACTGGAGAAATGGCAATAAAAGTATTAAAAGGCGAAAAACCAAATACTTTAGCAATAAAAACATTGGAAAAAACAGAGTTGGTAATAAATATGAAAACACTAAATGCTTTAGGGTTAACATTACCAGCTGATTTAGATAAAAAAGCAACAAAAGTAGAATAATTTATTAAGGAAGAGGGCACAGTTATGGGATTTTGGTTAAGCAGTCTGGAACAAGGACTTATTTTTGGAATAATGGTTTTAGGAGTATATATATCTTATAAGATATTGGATTTTCCTGATATGACAGTTGATGGAGCATTTCCAATGGGAGCAGCGATTGTAGGAAGTGGACTTATGGCAGGAGTTAATCCTGTAATATGTTTAATTTTAGCTACTATTGGTGGAGCTCTTGCAGGGCTTGTAACAGGAATACTTCATGTTAAATTTAAGATAAGAGATTTACTAGCAGGAATCCTTGTGATGACAGCACTTTATAGTATAAATCTTAGAATCATGGGGAAATCGAATATTCACTTATTTAATGTAAAACATTTGTTTACTTATAATTTGGAACCAATAGTTATTATATTAATTATACTTGTTGTAGTAAAATTGATATTAGATTTTCTGTTGAAAACAGAATTTGGTTTTGCGCTTAGAGCTTTAGGAGATAATGAGAAATTAATAATATCTTTAGGGATTAATGAAAAAAAATTGAAAATAATAGGATTAATGATTGCCAATAGTATGGTAGCACTTGCAGGAGGAGTTCTTGCTCAACATCAAGGTTTTGCTGATATTGGAATGGGAACAGGAACAATAGTAGCAGGATTAGCTTCAATAATATTGGGAGAAGGAATCTTTAAAAATTTCAAAAAAATGAGAATGACAACTGTAGTTTTAGTAGGAAGTATATTATATAGATTTGTAATAGCAATAGCTTTAAAATTAGGGCTAAGAGCTACAGATTTAAAATTAGTTACTGCTTTAATAGTAGTTATTATTCTTATTCCAAAGGTTAATTTCTGGTTAAATAGAAAGAGCAAAGCAGGTGAAGTAAGTGTTAAAAATTAGAGGTATAAGTAAAAAATTTAAGACTATAAATGGTGAAAAAATAATATTCGAAGGACTAGACTTGGATATTAAAGATGGAGATTTTGTTACTGTAATAGGAAGTAATGGAGCTGGAAAGTCTACATTAATGAATTTAGTTATTGGAGATATTGAAGCAGAAGATGGAAAAATCCTGTTAGATAGTGATGATATAACTCGTGTAGATGCTCATATAAGAGCAAAATATATATCAAAAGTATACCAAAATCCAACATTTGGAACTGCCCCTTCCATGACAATTAAAGAAAATATGGCTATGGCTGAAAATAAAGGAAAATCTTTTGGATTAAGATTTGGACTTAAAAAAGGTGCTGAATCAAGATATAAAGAGATTTTAAAAACATTAGGATTAGGTCTTGAAAACCAATTGGATACGCCTGTAGGTTTGTTATCTGGAGGTCAAAGACAGTGTTTGAGTCTTATTATGACAACTATGCAAAAGCCTAAAATGCTTCTTTTAGATGAACATACAGCAGCTCTTGATCCTAAAACATCGATTATGATTATGGAAAAAACAAGAGAAATAGTGGAAAGAGATAATCTTACTACTCTTATGATTACACATAATCTGCAAGATGCTATAGATTATGGAAATAGACTTATAATGCTTCATAACAAAGAGATTATACTTGATATAAGAGGAGAAGATAAAAAATCTTTGACTATAGAAAAACTTCTTAAAGTATTTCACGATAAAGATAATCATTCAATTTCAGAAAATATGTTATTTCAATAAAAAATATTTAATGGTAGGGGTTCAGAATTTTGAATCCCTATAATTATTTTATTTAGGGAGACTGTGTCATAATTAGCAAAATAAATAATTTTTGTAAATCAATGGGGCATTGTCCAAAAATGAACAAAACATTTTTATTGATATTACTATTGTCAAAAGGTTTTATCTGTGTCTAAAAATCTTTTCTGACACTGACCAAAAGCTGACTTTTACATTGTGACACAGAGACTGTGTCACAATTATCAATTCATTAAAAAAAATTAATATGATATAATAAGATATAAATTTTTAAGGAGTTGGTTTTGTGGCACTAAAAGTTGGGAATAGATTTCAAATGTCTTTAATACCAAAATCTATTGAAGAATATGTTAGCGACGTTGACCCTGTAAGAGTTTATGATGCTTTTGTAGATAGCCTTGATTTAACGGAATTGGGAATTATTGTTGATATTAATAAAGTAGGTACACCACAATATGATCCTAGAGCTATGCTTAAACTATTAGTTTATGCATATTCTTATGGTGTTAGAAGTTCTAGAATGATTGAGAGAGCTTGTCATCATAATATTTCATTTATGT
>JAGNSM010000109.1:2381-6584 GCA_017988045.1 Fusobacteriaceae bacterium | reverse complement strand
AAAACTAAAGAATCTGCTGTAATAATGTTAGCAGACTCTATTGAAGCAGCAGTAAGAACTCTTGAAGACAAAGACCCTGTATCAGTAGAGAAAATGATTAGAAAATTAATTGCTGCTAAAATAGATGATGAACAGTTATCAGATGCAGATTTAACACTTAAAGAAATTGAAATTATTATAAAGACTTTTGTAAAAGTTCTAGGTGGAGTTTATCACAATAGGATAAAATATCCTGACCAAAAGAAATAGGAGGCTATACCTTGGAAATAACTATTGATATAGAAAAAGAAATTGAAGGTTTTGATGAATTTATAGATTTAAGCAAAATAGAAGAATATATTAAAAAAGTTCTTGAAAAAGAATATCCTGAAGATGAAGATTTATATTTATCAATTCTTCTTACTGGTAATGAACATATTCAAGAAATAAACAAAGAGTTTAGAGATAAAGATTCTGCAACAGATGTTATATCTTTTGCTTATCATGAGGATAGATGTGACTTTGCTCCTTATACTACTTTGGGCGATATAATTATATCACTTGAAAGAGTTGCTGAACAAGGTGTTGAGTATGAACATGGTTTTGTAAGAGAGTTTTATTATGTGCTTACTCATGGAATACTACATTTATTAGGATATGACCATATAGAAGAAGAAGATAAAAAAGAAATGAGACAAAAGGAAGAAGAAATACTAGAAAACTTTGGGTACAAGAGGGAAATATAAATGAAAACGAGACATTCACTATTAGATAGCATAAATTATGCTATTGAAGGAATTATTACAGCATGTAAGCTTGAACGAAATATGAAAATTCATGTAGCTATGACGATTATAGTGTTAGTTGGGGCTTTATTTTTAAGGCTATCAACCACAGAATTTATATATTTATCGTTCGCTATAACTTTCGTTTGGGTTACAGAGCTTCTTAACTCTGCAATAGAAAAGGCTGTAGATTTGACTATTGGAACGAAATATCATGATTTGGCAAAAAAAGCCAAAGATATTGCGGCAGGAGCCGTATTTGTCGCGGCGGTCAATTCAGTAATTGTTGGTTATTTAGTTTTTATTGAACATATAAAGAGTAATGGGACTTATTTGTTTAATATCTTTAGAGCTTCCTATTCTCATAAAACTGTATTTATTTTAATCTTGGTTTCGGTTTTAGTGATTGCATTGAAAACTTTTTTTTACAAAGAACATAAAGGAACTCCTATTCAAGGGGGAATGCCTAGTGGACATAGTGCCCTTGCATTTTCTATTCTCGGAATCGTACTTGAACTTACTGATAGCTTAGCTTTAAGATTTCTTACTCTTTTTTTGGCTATTTTAGTAGCACAATCTAGAATAAAAAATAAAATCCATACTTTTTCAGAAGTATTCTTTGGAGCAGTGCTTGGATTTGGGGTTAGTTACTTTATATTACTTATTTTAAGGGGATAACACAATATATTGATTTAACTGATATGGAACACTACAATATGTAGTGTTTTTGTTTGCTTTTTATTGAAAAGTAAGCTAAAATATAATGATTAAATTTATAGGGGGGCCAAATGAAAGTTATAAAAAGAAATGGGAAAACAGATGATTTTCAAGTAGTGAAAGTAAAAAAAGCAATTGAGAAAGCTTTTCGAGCAACTGAAACAAGTTTTTCAGAAGATATGCTAGATATTTTATCTCTTAGAGTTACTGCTGATTTTCAAGAAAAAGTTGCTCATGGAAAAATTGATATAGAAGAAATACAAAACTCTGTAGAAAAAGTCCTAAGTGATGTAGGCTACAGTAAAGTGGCAAAAGCATACATTTTATATAGAAAGCAAAGAGAAAAATTAAGAGATATGAAAAATATTTTGGATTACTCCAAAGTAGTAGACTCATACATAAATGTTGAAGATTGGAGAGTTAAAGAAAATTCGACAGTTACATACTCTATTGGAGGACTTATACTTCATAATTCAGGAGCAGTTTCTGCTAATTATTGGTTATCTGAAATTTATGATGAAGAGATTGCGCATGCACATAAAAATGGAGATTTCCATATTCATGATTTGTCAATGCTTACTGGTTATTGTGCAGGTTGGTCATTAAGAGAACTTTTGGTAGAAGGTTTGGGCGGAGTTCCAGGGAAAATTACATCTAGCCCTGCAAAACATCTATCAACTCTTTGTAATCAGATGGTTAATTTTTTAGGAGTTATGCAAAATGAATTTGCGGGAGCCCAAGCATTTTCTAGTTTTGATACATATTTAGCACCTTTTATAAAAATAGATAATATGAGTTTTGAAGATGTAAAGCAATGTATTCAGTCTTTTGTTTACGGGGTAAATACTCCTAGCAGATGGGGAACTCAAGCACCATTTTCCAATATAACTTTAGATTGGACTGTGCCAAAGGATTTGGCAAATGAATACGCTATTATTGGGGGGAAACCTACAGATTTCCAATACAAAGATTGTCAAAAGGAAATGGATATAGTTAATAGAGCTTTTATTGAAATAATGTTGGAAGGGGATGCCAATGGTAGAGGGTTCCAATATCCTATTCCTACTTATAATGTAACAGAAAATTTTATCTGGGATAATGATAATGCAAAATTATTATTTGATATGACTGCCAAATATGGAACACCGTATTTTCAGAATTTCATTAATTCTGACCTTAATCCTGAAGATGTTAGGTCAATGTGTTGCAGACTTCAACTTGATAAAAGAGAACTTAAGAAAAAGACAGGTGGTCTTTTTGGAAGTGGAGAAAAGACTGGTTCTGTTGGGGTAGTTACGATTAATCTACCTAGAATAGCTTATAATTCAGAGAATGAAGCTGAATTTTATGAAAAACTAACTCATACAATGAAAGTTGCAAAAAGATCTTTAGAAATTAAAAGAAAAATTATATCAAAATTTATGGATGAAGGATTATATCCTTATGCTAAAAGATATTTAGGGAATTTTAATACTCATTTTTCTACTATTGGACTTGTTGGATTAAATGAATGTAGTCTAAATGCTAAATGGGTTAAAGAAAACTTAATTAATGATAATGGAAGAATCTTTGGAGAAAAAGTATTAGAGTTTATGAGAGAAACTATTGCTGATTTTCAAGAAGAAACAGGAAATTTATATAATCTTGAAGCTACACCAGCTGAAAGTACTAGCTATAGGTTAGCTAAAATGGATAAGGAAAGATATAATAACATTATTTTGGCTTCAATTGAAGGAGAATCACCATTTTATACAAATTCTTGTCATTTACCTGTAGGGTTTACTGAAGATATATTTGATGCCCTAGAAATTCAAGAAAAACTTCAAAGTAAATTTACTGGAGGAACTGTATTTCATGGATTTTTGGGAGAAAAAATAAGTGATTGGGTAACTTGTGCTAAGTTAGTACAAACTATTGCTAGTAATTTTAAAGTTCCATATTTTACAATTTCGCCTACATATTCAATCTGTAAAAACCATGGGTATTTAAGTGGAGAAGAAAGTATATGTCTTATTTGTAATGAAGAAACAGAGGTTTATAGTAGAATTACAGGTTATTATAGACCAATTAAACATTGGAATGATGGAAAACAGTCTGAATACTTAATGAGAAAAGAATATAAAAATTATACTAATTGTAATATCTCAAAAGAAGTTTTTTCTAATTTAGTAGATAAAATATTATTTACAACAGAAACTTGTCCCAAATGTCCAGAAGCAAAAAACATTCTTAAAGATGAGAAAAATCTAAGGTTTGTTAATGCAAATGACTCAATGGACGAAGCTTTGAAATATGGAATACGTTCTGTTCCTAGTCTAGTTGTAGTTAAAAGAGACGATAAGTTCGAAATTTATTCTGGAATTAATGAAATTTATAATTTTTTATCAATTTAACTCTTGTTTTTAAATAAAAATAGGGTATACTTAAATTATTAAATCAAATGTTTTAAGGTTGGGGATGTTATGGTAAAAGTAGACACAAAGCAATTAGAAAACGATTATAAAGTAGCAAAAGATTTAATGGGAAAAAATAAGTATATTCAGGCTGTTCTTCATTTAGAAAATGTTTTGAAGAGAAATTATGATGAGAGTAGTAAAGATATGATAAAAAATATCTACAGAGACATCATATTTGCTTACAGAACTATAAATAATAGAACTAGAGCTGACTATTATTTAACTAAAGCCATTGGGGTATTCGGATCTTTTGATGAATTAGAGTT
>JAGNSM010000109.1:0-2281 GCA_017988045.1 Fusobacteriaceae bacterium | reverse complement strand
ACTGCTGTTGAATCAAAAAAATATTTTGGATATTTTAAGCTTAATCTTAATAAACTAAATGACGTGCTTATAAATGGTGTTGAAAATCTAGAAAAAGATGAATTGATTCGTTTGAAATGGGAAATAAAAACACTTTTATCTCTTATTGATGACAACGGTATAACTAGCTTTGATGCTTTATATAGGTTAGAATTCGAAGCATTGTTTACAGGAATAGAAGAAGAAACACCTGTTTATGAGTTTGAAGGACCTAATACTCTTGAACTTGAAAATAATCAAAAATTTAGTTTCAAAGAGGAAAATACAGAAGATACTACAGAATTTAATTTTGAAAATTCTAGCGATAATAGTGAAGAGATTATATCTGGAATTGATAAAATAGTTGAAAAAAATAGAGAGATATTTGAAGAACATAATAATATTTTAGGGTTAGACTCAGAATATACGAATACTTCAGACTCTTCTACAGATGAAATTATTTCTACTGAAGAAACTGTTCATGATTTGAATATGGGAATATCTACTGAAAAAAATCAATCTAATCATAATGAGACCATAATAGTAGAAATAAATACTGAAAAAGTAAAAGAAAATAATCTGGAGGTATCTAAAGTGAAAGACGTAGTACTAGAAGTATTAGAGAATTTGAGAAAAGCCGATTTAGATATATTTACTGAATTAAAAAGCCAATCTGAAGAAAGAGCTGAAAAAGTTGGGTTAGAAAGAGAAATGAAAGGTCTAGTTTCTGGGCTTGAGGGAATGCTTGAAATAAAATTTGGAGTAGCTAGTTTGGATATTGTTCCTGAAATTAAAAAAATTAATGAATTAGAAGTTTTATATGAAGTAAAAGAAAAAGTACTTGCTACAAGAAACTTTACAGATGTAGAAAAATTAATAGAAAATTCTATTTCTCAAGAAGGATAATGATTTGACCGCTAAAAAAATTAGCGGTTTTTTTATTCTAAAACAAAAAGAGACAATTCTAACACTTTTTTAGAATTGTCTCTTTTTTTAATTATAAAGCAGTTAGAACTAATTCCCCCATCTCTTTAGTTCCTACTTTTTTAGTCCCTTCTGTATAAATATCTCCAGTTCTATATCCATCAGCTAAGACTTTTGATACAGCATTTTCAATATCATCAGCAGCTTCAGGCATATTTAGAGCTATTCTTAACATCATAGCACCACTTAAAATTGTAGCTAATGGATTTGCTAAATTTTGTCCAGCAATATCTGGAGCAGAACCATGTATAGGTTCATATAATCCATTAGTTCCAGTACCAGTAGAAGCACTTGCAAGCATTCCGATACTTCCAGTAATCATTGACGCTTCATCTGAAAGGATATCACCAAACATATTTTCTGTAAGGACTACATCAAATTGTCTAGGATTTCTAACAAGTTGCATAGCTGCATTGTCAACAAGCATGTGATGTAGTTCTACTTCAGGATAATCTTTTGCTACTTCATTTACTACTTCTCTCCATAATCTTGATGATTCAAGAACATTTGCTTTGTCTATTGAGTGAAGCTTTTTTCCTCTTTTCATTGCAAGGTCAAAGGCAACAATAGCAACTCTTTTTACTTCTTCTCTTGAGTATTGTCCTATATCATAAGCATGTTCTACACCATCAATATCTTTTCTTCCTCTTTCTCCAAAGTAGATTCCTCCACATAACTCTCTAACCATCATTATGTCGAATCCTTCACCGATAATTTCATCTTTTATTGGAGATGCATTTCTTAATTCTTTGAATACTTTAGCAGGTCTAAGATTAGCATAAACATCCATAGCTTTTCTTATTCCAAGCAAGGCTTTTTCAGGTCTCATATTTCCAGGAAGTGTATCCCATTTAGGACCTCCAATTGCACCTAAAAATACTGAATCAGATTTTAGGCAAACATCTACTGTTTCTTGAGGTAATGGAGTTCCAGTTGCATCAATAGCACATCCACCAGCAAGAACAGGTGTCCAAGTTATTACTGTATCGTATTTAGCAATAGCTTTTTCAATGACTTTGATTGCTTCTCTAACTATTTCAGGACCTATTCCGTCCCCTTCGATAACTGCTATATTAAAATTTTTCATTAAGTTTCTCCTTTTTAAAGTATTTCAAGCGTTGAACGCTTGACCTCGTTTAGCCTTTGGCTGACAATGTGTTACTCTTCCATGAAGTATGGAGTCATAAATATTCTACTATTTATATAAGGGTAAACACGGAGGTTTACCCCTACAAAAACTACTAATTACTAATTGCCTTTATATAATTCCATGAGCTTT
>JAGNSM010000033.1 GCA_017988045.1 Fusobacteriaceae bacterium | reverse complement strand
AAACTAACTACCCCATAAACTTTTGCTACAGAAATCCCTAATTGTTCAGCTACAAAAGTTTGTACTTCTTCAGGTAAATATCCAAAAATCTCTTGTGCTTTATGAAGAACAGATATTAATGCACCATTTTTGTCTGGTAATCCATTAACAAATGTTTCTAATTCATTAAAACACTCTTTTTTTAATTTGTTATCGCAAGACATTGTCTTCCTCCTTTTCTGTATTTTATATAGTATTTTTTTTCACACATCTACTTGATTATATCATATTTCATACAAAAAGTGAACTCATTTTTAACTTTTTCCGAATGAAGTGTTTCAAAATAGTCTATCAGAATAATAATTTGAGTGACTAAATATTTATATTTGTGAATATAAGAATTTGTGTTTATTTTCAGTACTTAGCCTCACATGTTTTAAAATCCCTTATTTTTCTAAGAATTTTATGATTAACAGGTTCTAGGCAAATTCTATAATTATACACAGTTTGTCTCACTCCCTATTTTGATGATTTTTCTATATGCATTATAGCTATACAGCTAATTACAACCCATTTCTTTTGTTAATGTTTATTTCTAAAAAAATTTAAATTTATTCAAAAAAAATAAAAAGCACAAACTTTATGTGCTTTTTTAATCTTTTAATTTTTCATAGGCTTCATTTATTTCTTTAAATTTCTTTTCAGCTTCTACCTTTTCTCTTTCACCACTTTGTGCATGCTTATCTGGATGATATTCTCTAGCCTTATTTCTATAAGCTTTTTTTATTTCATCTTGCGTAGCTCCTTGGCTTACACCAAGAGCCAAATAATATTTACTTTTGTCTTCAAAATATGGATTACTTGTGTATCCTCCATAGCTTTGTTGACCTTGACTTTGTCCACCAAATCCCGAGTTTCTAAAAAACTCATTAAAATCTTCCGTATTTTGACCATTATATCTATAATAGTAAGTTCTTTTATTTGTTTGTTTTTTAGATCCAAACATAGAAAGTATTAATCTCACACCTAAAACTACTAATATAACTGGTAATGCAAACATTAACAAATTAAAAAATAAATATATAAAGAGTATTATCATCCCTATATTTATTATTCCTCTCATCTTGCCTCCTCTAGGTTATCCCTTAATAAATAGTATACAAAAAAAATATTTTTTTGTCTATAAAATTAATTATTTTACTAGAGTTTTCCATACTTTTTTGAAGCTTCTATCATTATCTTAACCTATTAATTTTTTCAAATTAAAAAGAGCATAAATTTCAACTTTACACTCTTCCATATTAGTATATTTATAATTATTCAAGTATTAAGAAACTTTTCAAGTGATTATCATACTCCAAAAAATCTAATTTTACTAATTACAATACCTAAATAATCACAATTATTTTACATTTAACATATCTATTTTCTCTTTAATTTTAATATCTCTAGAATCTATTTCATAAGCTGCAATATATTCTTTAAGAGCTCTTTTTTCTCTACCCATCTCTTCATATTTTTTAGCAAAATCAAGATGAGCTTTGTACATATCAAGGTCTAAGAAAATAGCGAAATCATATGCATCTACTGCTTCTCTTATCATCCCTGCTCTTGCGTAAGCATTTCCCAACAAGAAAAATACAAAGGCTGCTCCTGAATCAATATCTAAAGAATCATTTAAACAATCTATAGAATCTTCTATATGATCCATTTCATAGTATAGATAACCTAAAAAAGCTAATAGCTCTGCATCTTCTGGCTCTGATTTTACTAATTTTTTATAAATTTCAACAGCTTTTTCATCTTCTTTAATATAATGATATATAATAGCTAATTCTTTTAATTTTTCAATATTATCAGAATCTAATTTTAATTCTTCCTGAAGCTTTTGAGCTCTTTGTTCTAACTTTTCTTTATCTTTACAAAATTGTTTAAATACCGTAGTTCTTACCATAATTTCCGCTAATCTCTTAGCTTCCCCCCTCAACATTGACTATTTTCTTTCACAATATCTTATTGAAAATTATTATAGCATAAAACGGATAAATTTTAAACGTTTTTTTATATATCTTCAATATTTCATGTTCGTTTTTTTTATTTTACTACATTTTACTGCATACGCAAACAGATATTATGTGCAATTTTGGTTAATTTTTAATCCAATCAGATAACAATCATCAAATTTTCATTTATCAAATGTATTAATCTACTATTTTAACTTTGCAATTGACCAATAACTCTGCAATGCCCAAACTAATACTGTTTAAAATTTTTCGTGTTAAGCTATAACTTCTAAAAAAAAACTAAACCCGTAGGTTTAGCCTTCATTTTTATCATATATTACTATTTCTGTTATGTGGAAAGTATGATTATTAATTCTTCTATAAGTATTTAGGATATCAATATACGCTGTTACAAAATCTACAGAATAATTAACTTCTCTAAATCTTTCCATATAGTTATCTCTAATTTTTTTGAACATATTCGAAATATTTGTTTTCATTTCTGTTATTTTAACAATATTTTCTTCTATAGTCTTTTCTTTGTAAACAGAGTTTACAAAAGCAAAGTATTCTTTAATTCTTTGATTAATTTTATAAATATTTTGATATTCATTATCCCCAACTGGACATCCTTTATCCAATATTTTTAGATAATGTTTTGTTTGTAACGCAATGTAATCACTTATCGATTCATATTCATCTGCAAGACTAAGAGATGTTTTAGCAGAAAGTGTCAATTCCATAGGAAGTTCTAAAATAAGTGCTTCTTTTGCTATATCTGATATTTCTTTTTGAACTAAATCTATTCTTTCTTCTTCTTCAAAAATTTTCTTAACAAGAGCGTTATCTTTATCAAACTGTTTTTTTAAGACGGTTTCAAAATCATCAAACATTTGACATATTGCCAATCCTGTATTGTAAATTTCTTCTTCTACCAGTTCAAGAGCTATTGCTGGTGTTTCAAGCATTCTTTTATCAAGTTTCGTTGCTCTTAACTCGTAAACTTCGCCTCTATCAGGTATAATTTTCATAAGAATTTTTGCATATTGATTTGTAAATGGCATAAATAATAAAACATTAGTTATATTAAACATTGTATGCGCTGTAGCTATTAATAAAGCAATATTTGCAGAATCTGATGTTACTACATGTAAGAATCTAACGTATGGATTAAATATTGATAAAATCCATGTAACACCTACCAAATTAAATCCAAAATGCGCAAGTGCTGCTCTTTTAGCATTAACACTAGCACCCAATGATGCCAAGTAAGCCGTTACTGTTGTTCCTATATTTTCTCCTAGAACAAGTGCTATTGCCGATTCTGGTGTTATAAGCCCTTGTGTTGCTAAAGTTATTGTTATTCCAAGTGTTGCTGATGATGACTGAACTATAGCAGTAGAAATCATCCCTATCATTGCACATAATAAAACTCCACTAAATGAATC
This sequence comes from Fusobacteriaceae bacterium, assembly GCA_017988045.1. Classification (GTDB taxonomy): domain Bacteria; phylum Fusobacteriota; class Fusobacteriia; order Fusobacteriales; family Fusobacteriaceae; genus JAFGUR01. The sequence continues at coordinate 15,888 of JAGNSM010000033.1, read as the reverse complement.
TGCTTGAAATTTATGGAAGAACTCAATGAATTCAGGCATGTCCTTAACTGGTTTTAACCCTTTACTCATCAATTCAAGACCAAAGAATACAAGTCCTATACCAAAAACCATTACTGCTCTAATTTTAGAGTTATCTTTCTTTGCAAACAGATATACCATTGAGGCAATCCCTGCTATAGGCAATCCATATTTACCTATATTAATTACAAGTATCCACCCTGTAATTGTTGTTCCTATATTTGCTCCTAATATTACTCCTAAAGCTTGTGTTAAATTCATTATTTGAGCGTTTACAAATCCAATAACCATAACAGTAGTTACAGAACTCGATTGAACTATTCCTGTAACTCCAACTCCCACAAGAGTTGCCATAATTCTATTGTTAGTTATAGCTCCTATAATTTTTTTTAATCTTGTCCCTGCTAATCTTTGCATTCCATCTGACATTGCTTGCATTCCATAAAGAAATAGTCCTAATCCTCCAATTACTTGGATAATAACTTCTATTATTTTTTCATCCACTATTTTCCTCCTAAAGAAATTTTTCATTCTATTCTAGCATAATTTCCATTTTATTAACAGTATTTTTACATAGCTTTTACATTGATTTTTTACTATTGCACTTTAAAATCAATTGTTTTATTAAATTTTATAAACATTTGTAAATTTTATATACAGAGTATATAATTTATTTACATTGATTTTTTACTTTGAAAATATTTTAAATACAAAAAAACCACTAACGAAATTTCATTAGTGGTTAAATTTATTATTAAATAGTTTGTTATATTCTATTTAAAGATTTCTAACAATTATCCTAATTTTGCTTTTGCAGTTTCTACTAATTTTGTAAATTCAGCAGAATTGTTTACAGCTATATCAGCTAATACTTTTCTGTCTAATAGGATTCCAGCAAGTTTTAATCCATTCATAAATTTGCTGTAAGATAATCCATTTGCTCTTGAAGCAGCATTAATTCTGATTATCCATAATTTTCTCATATCTCTTTTTAATACTTTTCTATCTCTAGTTGAGTAAGCAGCAGCTCTTATAGTAGCTTGTTTAGCTTGTTTAAATACTGTACCGCTCGCACCTCTAAATCCTTTTGCAGCTTTTAATACTTTTTTATGTCTTCTTCTTCTTACAATTCCAGTTTTTACTCTCACTTTAAGGTTTCCTCCTTCTTCAATAATGTGTTTTAATATCTAAAATATGACTATCTTCCAGTTGGTAATAATACTCTTAATTTTCTAGCTGAACCTTCAGATACCACGAAATCTTTTTTAAGATTATTTTTTCTTTTTCTAGTTTTTTTAGTTAAGATATGGCTTTTCCCTGAATGTTTAACGATGAATTTACCTGTACCTGTTACTTTTACTCTTTTTGCAGTCCCTCTATGAGTTTTCATTTTAGGCATGACAACTTCCTCCTTCCAAAATTCCTGTTTATATTATTTATTGTTTTTTCGGCGATAAAATTATAAATTTTTGAGGTTCTTTGTATTTTTTTTCAATAATTGCAGTTTCCTCAAATTGATTTGCTACTTTTTCTAAAACTTGTATACCTATATCAGCATGCATTCTTTCTCTTCCTAATAAGATTAAGCTTAATTTAACTTTATCTCCTTTTTCTAAGAATTTAGCAATTTGATTTGTTTTAGTCTCAACGTCATGAGTATCTATTCTAGGTTTTACTTTAACCTCTTTTAACAAGACAATCTTTTGATTCTTTTTAGCAGCTTTGTCTTTTTTCTCTTTTTCGTATCTGAACTTTCCATAGTCCATTATTCTACATACTGGTGGTTCTGCATTTTCAGCAACTTCAACTAAGTCTAATTTTTTTTCATTAGCTAGTTCTAGTGCATCTCTTAAAGATAATACACCTAATTGCTCTCCTTCTTCACCAATAACTCTTACTTCTTTTGCTCTGATTTTTTCATTAATTCTAGTTTTATCAGATATAGTAAAGCACCTCCTAAAAAAAATAACAGGGTCTAAGGAACCCTGTTAAAAATATCAAAGCAATATTTGCATACTTTTCGATAAATTCACTGACCCAATGTAAGCTTAGCTCATTAGGTGAGAAACAAGGTTTCTTCTTCCACAATAAATAAATATATTTAATTTACAAATAATAGTACCATTATTCCCAACTACTGTCAAGCTTTTATTTTTGACTTTATTAAAACTGGCGCGCCCAAGAGGAGTTGAACCCCTAACCCCTTGATCCGTAGTCAAGTGCTCTATCCAATTGAGCTATGGACGCAGTCTAAAAAAATAAGTGGCATTAGCCACTCTTATGATTACTATATGGCGGAGAAGGAGGGATTCGAACCCTCGATACGGTTTAAGCCGTATACTCCCTTAGCAGGGGAGCGCGTTCGGCCAGCTCTGCCACTTCTCCGTAGGCTTTTCTCTTGACAAGAAGTATATTATCATAAGCTATACTTCTTGTCAACACTTTTTCTTCTGTTTATCTATATTTTATTAGAAAAACATTCGAAAGCCATTGAATTTTTTAAGTTAAAAACTTAAAAAATTATTTATATTTTTTCTTGAAATGTAATTCTTTTTTTAAGATTTCAGAAATTCTACCTATTTCACTCTTTGAAATAACTTGATAACTTACTCCCCCTATCATTTGTCCATCACCTTTTATCTGAATCTGTTCTATATTTCTAAGGGCTAAATTATATTTTGTTTGTATTGTTACAATATCTTCAAAAGTTAATGATGTTTTTATATTTTTCTCTACACTTTTCAGTAATCCCATTTGATTGGTAATCACTCTAAAAGAAACTACTTTATCAATTAATGCATCTATTATCTGTCTTTGTCTTCCTTGCCGTCCATAATCACCTGTAGGGTCTTCGTACCTCATCGTTGCATAAGCCAATGCTTCTTTCCCATTCAAACTATTTCGACCTTTTCTAAAACTATAACCATAATTACTAAATTTAAGAGGACTTTTTACGGTTACTCCCCCAAGAGCATCTACTACATCTTGTAGTCCCTTCATATTAACCTCTGCATAAAAATCTATCGGAATTCCAAACTTTTTTTGAATTGTATTTATTACTGTTGCAGCTCCACCGTAAGAATAAGCTTCATTTATTTTTGTTGTTTTATTTTTCCTAGCTATTTTAGTATAAGTATCTCTTGGAACACTTATCATAGTAGTTTTATTTTCTTTAGGATTTACTGTAACTATAATTATCGAATCGGCTCTTCCTCCGCCTTTTCTCCCTATAGCTCCTGTATCCACTCCCAAAAGCAATATAGAGAATGCCTCTTTCTTCTCCAAATTAACGGGTCTTTTCCTTACCTTGTCAACTTTAAGGTTAGTATGTATCTTAGACATAGTATAATTAATTCCAAAATAACTAAGTATTAGATAAATAACTGAAATTACTGCAATTCCAATAACAATCTTTTTTCTTTTAACTTTGTCTTTTAAAATATTTTTTACCTTTTCTATAAAATTTTCCAATATCTTTTTCACTCCTAATAAATTACTTGAACATATAATTTTAACATACTTTAGAAATTCTATAAAGTATTTTTCTTAATTTTTTCAAATAAAAAGAGCCCATTCCTGAGCTCGTTAACTATATTACTTATATTCACCTTTTACAATCATATTACTAATATTAAGTTCTTTATCAAGTACAACTAAATCTGCAATATAGCCTTCTTTTATATATCCATACTTATCATCTACTCTAATAGCCTTTGCAGGGTATGTTGAAGCCATAAATAACGCCTCTTCCAAACTTACTCCAACATGCTTAACTAGATTCTGTACTCCCTCTATCATTGTTAATGCTGAACCCCCTAATGTTCCATCAGGAGAAATACATTTACCATCTTTATATAACACCTTATTTCCTTCAAACATAAAAGATTCCATGTTAGTTCCTACTGGAGCAACTGCATCTGTTACCAAAAATAATTTTTCTTTAAGAATGTCTTTTGCTATTTTAACAGAACCATAGTGAGAATGAACTCCATCAACTATTATTCCTGTATATAGACTTTTATTCTCAAATATTGCTCCAATTACTCCTGGTTCTCTTGAAGTAAATGAACTCATTGCATTAAAAAGATGTGTTGCCATTTTGAAGTATTCTACTTTTTCCAGAGCTTCTTCATAAGTGGCATTTGTATGACCAATTGATAAATTTATTCCTGAATCTTTTAATTCTTTCAAATGTTCAACTTTAGCATTTTCAGGAGCAATCGTCATTATTTTCGTAACTTTTGAACCAAATTTTGCTATTTTATGAATAATTTCATCAGACATAACTCTTATATAAGCTGGATTATGTATACCTTTTTTAGGTATTGAAATATAAGGCCCTTCAATATGAAGTCCCAATACCCCTATTTCTTCCAAATTTTCATTTTCTTCTACCAATTTTAAAGCTTTCTCTATATTTTCATCAGTAGTCGTTATAAGTGTTGGCAAATAAGAAGTAGTCCCTGTTTTTATATTTGTTTCATTCATAACTCTTAGCGTATCTAAGCTAATTTCGTCATTAAACAAAACTCCACCGCAACCATTCAGTTGCAAGTCTATAAAAGCTGGTGCTACTATTTTCCCTTGTAAATCTATTACTTTAATATCTTTAGGAATCTCATCTACTAAAGCTTCTACCCTATTTCCATCTATAATTATAGCTTTATTTTTAACAATACCTTCTCCTGTATATATTTCTCCATTAATTAAAGCATACATAAGCTCACCCACCTTAACCTTAATACAACGCTTTTAGTTTTATAGCTGAGTCCAAATTTTTTGCTTCAATATCTTTGAAATATTTATATGTTCCTACTTTTAATTCAGAAGTAGAATCTTCATCACAAACAACTATCCCTTTTGAATGAAGTTGTAAGGCTGAAATAGTCCACATATGATTTACTCCACCTTCTATTGCATGCCATAAAGCTCTAGCTTTAGAATGTCCATTAACCATAATAAGAACTTCTTTTGCATCAAGAACTGTTCCTACTCCCACTGTAAGCGCAAGTTCTGGTACTTTACTTATATCATTATCAAAGAATCTAGAGTTTGCAATTCTTGTATCCATTGTTAATTCTTTATCTCTTGTTCTAGAATTCAATGACGATCCTGGCTCATTAAACGCTAAATGTCCATCTATTCCTACTCCTCCTATGAAAAGGTCTATTCCTCCATAAGAACTCATTCTTTCTTCATATTTCTTACATTCTTCTTTTAAAGCTGCTTCAGTTTTATCTCCTGGATTTCCGTTTAATATATTTATATTTTCTGATGGAACATCTACAAGGTCAAAGAAGTTTTTATGCATAAATGACCAATATGATTCTGGATGTTCCTTTGGAAGCCCAACATATTCATCCATATTAAAAGTTACTACATTTTTAAAACTAACTACTCCATCTTTATAAAGCTTTACTAGCTCTTTGTACATAGCTAACGGTGAACTTCCAGTAGGTAGTCCCAATACAAAGTATGGTTTTTCTGTTGTTGGTATAAAGTTTTTAATTTTTTCTACTATATAAGCTGCCGCCCATTCCCCAATTGATTTTGAATCTTTTAATATTAATACTCTCATAAAATTCAGCTCCTTCATATAATTTTATCCCTAAAATGATTATACAAAAAAACTCCAATTTGTGCAAGTGTTTTGTAAAAAAACTCCAAAATCTTTTTGTTATTTCTATTTTGGGTAGTTCAAATTATCAAAACCAATATTTTCAATGACTTCTACCAAGTATTTCTTTGCTTCATTTCTCGCTAAAGATAAATTCATATCTGCACAATTCCCACAATCTCTCGGGGTTGCTCCAGGAATCTCTCCTTCAAAATTGGAGACAAACTCCAACATTTCTTTTATCAATCCAACAATATCCTTTGACTCCAAATCTCCCTTCATCAAAAGATAAAATCCTGTTCTGCACCCCATTGGTCCAAAATAGATTATATTATCTTTTTCTACAGGATGATTACGAAGAAAAGTTGCAGCTAAATGTTCTATTGCATGCATTTCTCCTGTTCCCATTACCTCTTCTTTATTTGGGACTTTCCATCTCAAATCAAAAGTAGTTACCATTCCATTTCCTACTAAATCTTTTCTTGAAACATATATTCCTCTAAGTAAATCAATGTGATTTACTGTAAAACTTGCAATTTTTTCCATTTTTCCTCCTAAGATATATAGTCTTTAATAGCTTCTCTCTCTTTTTTCTTCAGCTCAATCGCTTTTTCTTCGTTATTCATAAGTATTCTCGTATAAATAAGCTCCAAAACTAATAATTGAGAAATTTTTGTACTAAGAGCTCCTCCTTGAAGAGGCCCCTCTTTTGACCCATTAAGTAAAGTTAAGTCTGCTACCTTTGTTATTGGTGATTTTGCATGATGAGTTATGGCTATTGTTTTGCAACCTTGCTCTCTAGCAACTTCCAACCCTTTTATCGTTTCTAAAGCACGCCCTGAATGAGAAATTCCTATTACCAAATCTTCTTTATCCAAAGTAGCTGCTACCATTGCCATAAAATGATTGTCTATGTAAGAATCTACCTTCATTCCTAACTGCATAAATTTGTATTTTGCTTCAATAGCCGTAAGTCCTGAGTGAGCTACTCCAAAAAAATATATTCTTTTAGCTTTTTCCATAAGTTTGATTACCTGTGCCAACACTTTATAATCAAGTAACATCAGAGTTTCTTGCATAGCAATCTCTCCACCATTAACTATTTTTTCTCCCACAACCTTCAAACTATCTTTCGCATCTAACACATCGCTTACTATTCTTGTACTTTGGCTATTAATACTAAGTTCTTGAGCCAAAATCATTTTAAAATCTTGAAATCCTTTAAAACCTAATTTTCTACAAAATCTAATAATAGTCGCTTCCCCAACTATTACCTTCTCAGAAAATTCAACTATTGTTAAATATATAATATCAGCAGTATTTTCCAATATATATTTTGCTACTTTTTTTTCTGCTTTAGTAAAATCAAAATCTAAACTTACTATCATTGGAAGTATTCTACCTATTTCATTCTTTACCATTTATCCACCTCTCAAATATTATACTCTCTTAAAGTATAAAGGAGTTTATTTTCTTTGTCAACGAACAAGAATTTATTTCTACATAAATAATAAACATTATATAAAAATAAAGAAACTCCATCATCTTTATCAAATGAGAGAGTTTCTTTATTTTCTAATGTTTTGTCACTAATAATTGGTCAACTTTAAAATTATCAACATCTACAACTTCAAAGGTATATCCTTCAAAAACAAGTGTAGCTGCTTTTTTAGGAATTGATTTTAGCATATACATCATAAATCCTGCTACTGTCTCATAGCTATCTTCTTCTGGAAATCTTTCTATATTAAGTGCCTTTTTTACATCTTCAATAGGAGTTAATCCGTCAATTAACCAAGAATTTTCTCCTCTCTTTATTATATATTCTTCTTGCGAAGGATACACTATATCACCCATTAATGTTGATATTACATCACTTAGAGTTATTAATCCTACTACATGAGCATACTCATTTAATATTATTGCAAAATCTTCTCTACTTTCATTAAATCTGTCTAATACCTCACTTAATGTTAGAGTATTTGGTATAATCAGCAAACTTTTTTTTGTGATTTCTCTTATATTTTGAAGTCCACTTTTTTCACCTTTCAAAATTCTTGGTAAAATATCTTTTGCATCTACATATCCATAAATAGAATCTATCTCTCGTTCGCATACTAAAAATTTTGAATGTGGATTTTCTGCAATTTTTTCTTTTATTTCCTCTTCAGTTTCTGTCAGCAAAAAATATATAATATTATCTCTCGCTGTCATTGCAGAAGAAACCCATCTATGTTCAAGTTCAAATACATTTTCTATCAAATAATGTTCTCTTTCTAACACAACCCCTGCTTCAGCACCTTCATTAAAAACCGCTATAATTTCTTCTGACGTAATTACCTCTTTTTTTGTTATAGGTAATTTAAATATTTTGAAAACAGTGTTTGCTATTCCATTAAATATCCAAATTACAGGTTTAAATATTTTCATTAAAACAATCATTATATTTACTAGTTTTAACGAGATTTTTTCTGGATAAGCCATAGCTAATCTTTTAGGAATTAAATCTGCAAACTCAATAAAAAAACTAGTAACAAATATAAACGAAAAAAGAAAAGAGATTGTTTCAATTGTTGCCACTCCAATATTTGTATAATCTTTTAACAAATTTGTTATATAAGGACTCAATATCCCTTCTCCTACTATACCTCCAAGTATTGCTACTGCATTTAAGCCAATTTGTATAACTGTAAAATAATCTCCAGGAGTTTCCTGTAATTTCAATATTTTTAATGCATTCACTTGATTTTCTTCAATTAAAACTCTTAATTTACTTTTTTTAGTTGCTGCTAAGGCTATTTCTGCCATAGAAAAAAAAGAACTTAATATAATTAACGTTAAAATAATCATAAATTTTGTAATAAAGAACATTTTGCCTCCAATAAGTTTTTCTAGTCAGAACTCTAACTGCTTAATAATAAAACATCATAACGCCAAATAACTTGTGCTTCTACCTCAAATTTATTAACTGCTAATTTTAAAACTTTAGCTTCGTATAACATCTTATTTTGTACAAATCACCCTTGCATTCCATCACTAACCAAATATTTATATTCAATATTATACCATGTATTACTAAAAAACCAAAAACAAGTTTGCTTATTCCAATAAAAGAGATTTGCATAGTACAAACTTCTTTATGTTAATTTTCAAATTTTTGTAAATAAAAAGAGCTTCTTAGGGAGTAAGAAGCTCTTTTTGTTCCAATAATTCTGGAAGTTAAAACTAACAACAACTATATAACACAACAACACTATATTAATCGGCTAGTTTTTTTATAAACTTTAACTTTTTATACACCTTTTTTTTCTGGATCCCAAATTATTTTATGCATTTGTATTTGAAGATTCATTCCATTAAGGTTATTTTCTATCATCCAATCTACTATAACACTTGGTTCTATTGCTCCAAAGACTGGACTTACATATACTTTTGTTCTTTCTATCAAATTATATTTCTCTACTATATTTTTTAAAATTTCTAAATCTTTTTGAGAACCAGATACAAACTTAATAACATCTCTTTTATCTAATTTTTTTAGATTATCCAAAAACATTTTTTTTTCCATTTTTGAATAATCAAGTTTATAATCCATTGTGAAGCTTGGAGTGTTATCTATCTTTTTAAAAAGAGAAATATCAACGCTTCCATTAGTTTCTATTTCTACAGATAATTCCTTATCCAAAGATAAATATTCTAAAAATTCATAAATACCATCTTGTAAAAGTGGCTCTCCTCCAGTTACAGTAATATTTCTTACACCTGTACTCTTTATATATTCATAAATTTCTTCTTTACTCATTTCTGAATAAGAAACATCTTTCTCATTAGCCCATTTAGTGTCACAATAAACACAATCTAAATTACATCCTGCAAATCTTATAAATACTGCAAGTTGGCCAGCCTTACTTCCTTCTCCGTTTATGCTCACAAATTTTTCTACAACTTTCATCTATACCTCACTATAAGTAGCTGAATTATTTGGAGTTTCATATACTGTTATTTTCCCAACATTATAGCCCTTTTGCTCTATTTCCTTATAAAAGAAATAAGAAAAATTTTCAGCCGTTGGTCTAAAATCTATCTCAATTATTTTAAACTCTTCATCTAACAAATATTCCAATGTTTTAGGTTTCAAAGTATTTTTTTCAATTATTAAGGCATGATCATAATAATCCAATAATTTCTTTACATCTTTTTTTATATCTCCAAAATCAACTACCATTCCTCTTAATTGTCCATTTTTCAGAAGATTTTCAGCCTTTATCTCTACTTCTACCTTCCATCTATGTCCATGAATATTTCTACATTTCCCTTCATAACCATAGAGAAAATGAGCACTATCAAAACTATGCTCTACTTTAAGCGTATACACTAATTTTCACCTCTATATTTTATTGGGTCTTTGTGCCCAGCATTTTCAAATGCAGCTAATCTTAATTTACAGCTATCACAAGTTCCACAAGCTTCTTCTCCACCATTGTAACAGCTCCAAGTTTTTCCATAATCTACTCCAAGCTCCATTCCAAGTTTTACTTCTTCTGCTTTTGTCATATTTATAAACGGTGCTCTTATTTTAATTTTTTTCCCTTGTTCTGCTCCACAAACAGTTCCCAAATTTATAGTTTTTTCCATTGAGTCTAAGAACTCTTGTCTACAATCAACATAACCTGAATAGTCTACTTCACTTACTCCTATAAATATATCTTGAGCTCCCACTACTTCTGCATATGAAGCTGCAAAAGATAAAAATATCATATTTCTTGCGGGAACATAAGTAACAGGTATTTCTTTGCTATCTATATTTCCTTCTGGAACTTCAATACTAGAATCTGTAAGCGCTGAGCCACCCCAAGTATTCATATTTGTTTTTACAACTATATAATCAGCTACTCCTGCCTCTTCTGCTATTGTTTTAGCGCACTCTAACTCTTTATCATGTTTTTGTCCATAATCAAAAGAAATTGCATAAACTTCAAACCCCTCTTTTTTAGCCAAATATAATGCTGTTGTTGAATCAAGTCCTCCCGATAATAGTACCACTGCTTTTTTCATAATTCTCCTTATATGATTAATTTTTTTTGTTTATTTCCAATATAAAAACAAAAAAACAGGCTAAAAACCTGTCCCAACATAAAATAAGCTACTTAAATAATAAAGTAGTTAATCCTAGTTTTGCTTATAGACAGGATGGTTACGAACTGTCTTATTCTATTCACAAAGTTAATTATATCAAACTTCTCTTTTTTTTTCAAGTCATAAAATAATAAAGACCTGCATTTAGCAGGCCCCTATATATTAAGCTTCGTCTTTTTTAAGAATATCATTGATTTCTGCAATAACTATATCAGCGTTTAATCCATGAGCAGAAATTCCTTCTCCTAAAGTTTCCCCTGATGCTACCATACATCCGATACATCCTAAACCATATCTTTGAAATACTTGTGCAATAACAGGATATTTTTGAACAGCTTCAAGAATATTTGTTTCTCTTGTAACCATAGTTTATACCTCCTATATTTTGATAGTAGAATTATATCAAAGAAGGTCCTAAATTGTCAACTGGGTAATTTAGAGCAAAAAAGTATATTTTTTAAGCCCCCACTGAAACCAAGTCATGCAGTCTAATTAGACCTAATAATTTATTATTATCGTCAACTACTGGAAGTTGATATATTTTACTATTTCTATTTTCCATAATTTCCATAGCATCTATAGCCATAGAGTCTATTTTTATGCTTGTAAACTTAGTAGTCATTATATCTCTAGCAGTAAATTCAAAGAATTTCTCTCTATTTTTAAGAGCTCTTCTTATATCCCCTTCTGTAATAATTCCTATTATTTTTTCACCTTCAAGAATACAAGCTGCCCCAAGGTTTTTGTTAGTCATTTTAAGTAAAATCTCATCTACCATTTCATCTTGAGAACATATAGCTATCTCGTCCAATTTATGCATCATATCATTAACTTTTAGTAATAATCTTCTACCTAAACTTCCACCTGGATGATACAATGCAAAATTTTCAGGTTTGAATTTTCTAATTTCTATTAATGCCGCTGCTATAGCATCTCCCATTACAAGAGTTGTAGTTGTAGAGCATGTTGGCGCCAAATTCATTGGACAAGCTTCTTTTTCCACTCCTACATCAAGTATACAATCTGATTCCTTAGCTAGTTTTGAATTTTTATTTCCCGTAATAGCTACTATTTTACAACCAATTTTTTTTATTGACGGAAGTATTGATAATACCTCTTCACTATTTCCACTATTTGAAATAGCAATTACTAAATCATCTCCATGTATCATTCCCAAATCTCCATGAAGACCCTCTGTAGAATGCATAAATATAGTTAAAGTCCCTGTAGAAGCAAAAGTAGCAGCCATTTTTTTCCCAATATGCCCTGATTTTCCTACTCCTGTTATAACTACTTTCCCTTTTGTTTCAAGTATAAGCTTAATACACTCTTCTACCTCTTTACCTATTCTATCCTTTACTCTGTTTATTTCATCTACTTCCACTTGGAAAATATTTTTTACATAAGATATTATGTCCATTTTAACTCCTTCAATAACTATTCTTTACTTAACCTTCTTCAAGTCTTTAAAAATTATATCATAACCAACAAAAGTTTTGTATAACTTTTACCATTTAACTCCTTTAGATAGTAAAAACTCTCTCATTTCATTGTTCTTGCTAACTCCTAAAAGTTTTTCATTTTTTTTGTTTTTAGTTTTTTTATTGGCTCCTTTTTTTATAAGAACATCCGCAACTTCTATTGCGCCATTTCTAGCGGCATACATAAGAGCAGTTTCTCCATTCTTATCCTCATCATCTTCGTCTAATCCCTCATCCAAAAGATATTCTGCTATTCTCTTAGCATTGTACTCTGCTGCTAGCATTAATAAACTTCTATCGAACTTGTCTTTTTCTTTTATTCTTATACCATTTTTATCAAATAACTTCAAAGTTTCCATTGAATCCCAAATTATTGCCACTTCTAGAGCGTCTCTAGGTTCTGAACCTTTTTTTATAAGCAATTTTGCTACATCTACAGAATTATGTTTTGCTGCATACATTATGGCATTTAGTCCACTTTTATCTTTTTCAACTAAGCTAAGTCCTCTATTCACAAGATATTCAGCAACATTTTTTGAATTATTAATTGCTGCAATCATTAATAGATTTCTCCCTTGTTTATCTTTATAGTCAAGATATCCAAAGTTATTTCCAAATACTTCTACCAGTTTTATATTATTTTCTTGCACTCCCCACACTAATAAATCTTTATTTTTTGTATTTACTTTAATTCCTTTTTCCAAAAAATAAGTCACTAGAGGGCTGTTATTACTCATTATTGCCAAGTCTATTAGATTATTCTTTTTAGTATCTACAACATCTGTTTTTGCTCCCAACTCTACCAACATTTTAACTTTTTCAGTTTCACGAGCTTTTACTGCATTAACAAGAACTGTTTCTCCATTTTTATCTTTTTCTTCCAAATCTACCTTTTCTTTTACAAGAATACTTATTATTTCTTTATTATTTGTGTTAAATATTAACTTTTTACCTTTTAGCTCTACTTTCTTCTCAATTAATTTGTTGATATAATATAGATTATTACTTTTCACTGCTTTCAATATTAAACTTTCACTATTTTTAGTCAAAATATTAAAATCAATTTCTTCAGTCAATATTTTATCAAATATATCTTTTTGATTATTCTCAATGGCTTTTCCCATATTCTCTATTAACTCTTTTTCTCTAGTTTTCATAACTGCTAAGAAATCTTTGGACTTATTTTCTTTAGCAAGATCCATTGCATTTTTACCTAAAAGATTTTTTGCCTTTAAATCTGTTCCTTTATTTATAAATATTTGAGCAATATCACCTTTATTATATATTGCTGATGTCAAAAATGCTGTATTTCCCAAGAAATTTTTAGCATCTATAATAGTCCCTCTTCCCAAGAGATAATTTACAAGGTCTCTATTCCCCGTTTTAGTTGCTAATATCAAAGCAGTATTTCCATCTTTATCTATCGCATTAAAATTTGCTCCTTTTTCCAATAAATAATTAAACATTTCTGCTTTTTCTGTATTTATTGCTACAAGAAGTGGTGTTTGTCCCATTTCATTTGTTTCTTCTATAGCCACTCCATTTTCCAATAGTTTTTTCACTAAAATTAAACTATCTTTTTCAAGAGCCAAAAATAAAGCTTTTTGATTTTTGCTATTTTTAAAATTAATATCTGCACCTTTATTAATCAAAAATTCTACTAAATCTTCTCTTTCATTATCTAATGCAATAAATAAAGGCGTTCTTCCCTTTACATCCTTTGCCTCAATATTTGCTCCTTTTTTCAAAAGAATTTCTATAATTTCTTTATTTCCCTGAGCAATAGCTAAATGCAATGCAGTATCTCCACTTTTAGTTTTCGATTCTACATTTGCTCCTTTATTAATAAGTAACTCCGTTGTTTTAGGAGACCCATTCCATACTGCCCACATTAAAGATGTGAATCCATCTTTATTTTTAGCCTCAATATTTGCTCCCTTTTCAAGTAAAAGTTCTGACATTTCCAAATAGTTTTGTGAAGCAGCTATCATAAGAGGCGTTTTTCCCAGCCATGACTCTGTACTCTCTACACTACCACCCATTTTTATCAAAAGTCTACTTTCCAATACATTGTTATCCTCTACTGCACTCAAAAGCTTTTCATTCAAATCAGCAAAAATAGCTGAAACTGATATTAAAAACATAAAAACAATTTTTTTCATAACTCCTCCTAAAACCCTTAATTCCTTATATCTTAGCGCAATCTAGAACAAATTTCAATATAAAATATACTATCATAAATAAAAAGGTAGTATTATCAAAGCTATTCCCACAGCTATAGAAATAAAAATATTACTAATAAAATAAGGATATATCATCATTGCAATCCCAGAAATTAGAACATAAAAATTTGAAACCTTTTTTCCGTAAATAAAATACCCCATACCTATCATTCCTATTATAAAACCCCATAATATCATTGCAGTATTCATAAAATTCCTCCTTAAAATACAAAAAGACTGGGTTACCCCAGTCAAATATTACATAGTTGATACTATTGTTTTTATTGCATTTACTAAATTAACTATATCTTCTTTAGTAAGTTCTCCTATGCATCCTACTCTCATAAGTTTCCCTACATATTCCCCTTGTCCTCCAGCTACAGAATAATCATATTCTGTATCTAGTCTTTTTATAATAACTTTTGTGTCTATTTTATCATTTCCAAGAAGTGAAACTAGAGTGTTTCCTCTATTCTCTTCTTTTTCAACAAATAATCCAAATCCAAGAGCTGTTAATTCTTTTTCTACATATTCTCTCAAATCTTTATGATGTGCTTGAATCGTTTCAAGTCCTCTATCTAGTATTTTTTTACAAGAATAATCTGCTGCCATTATAAGACCTATTGGTGGAGTCCATGGACTTTGTTTCCCTTCAAGAGCTTTATAATATTTTTTTAGGTCAAAATAGAATTTTGGTAAATCCGATTTTTTCATAGCTTCTTTAGCTTTTTTTGATAAAGTTATGAAAGATAATCCTGGTGGCATAAAGAATCCTTTTTGGCTTCCTGCTATAGAACAATCTACTGACCAACCATCAAATTCAAAAGGATTAACTACAAGAGCTGATATATTATCTACCACTAATAATATGTCTGTGTCTTTCGTAAGTTCTCCTAAAGCTTTTACATTATGCAAAACTCCTGTTGAAGTTTCGCTGTATTGCACCAATATTCCTTTTAAATCAGGATTATTTTTAATTACTTCTTTAACTTCATCTAAATTGTAACTTTTCCCCCATGCATATTTAAGCTCAATAACCTCTAACCCAAATACTCTTGAAATATCTCCAAATCTTTCTCCAAAATACCCTGCATTAATAACAAGTACTTTTTCCCCTTTAGAGAAAAGATTTACTACTGATGTTTCCATTACTCCTGTACCTGAACATCCTAAAGAGATTACATCTTCTTCCGTTTTGAATATTTTTTTAAGTTTTTGTCCCAAACCATCAAAAATAGCCTCAAAATCAGCTGTTCTATGGTGTATCATATCTTTTGCAAGCTCTCTACGTATATCTTCTGGAACATTAGTTGGTCCCGGAGTAAAAAGCATTTTATTCATATTACCACTCCCACATTTATATTTATATTTTTTATAATAACTATATATTTTGTATAACTTTAGTACACTTGTA
>JAGNSM010000032.1 GCA_017988045.1 Fusobacteriaceae bacterium | reverse complement strand
TTTCGTTTATTCCAAAAAATAAAAAGTTAACAGTGAATAATTAATAGTTTATAGTTGTGGATGATTGGCTCTCGCCAATCTTTTTTTGATTTTTGAAAAAAGAAAAAAGAGTTGTGAAACAACTCTTTTAAAACTATTAACTGCTTCTAAAGCTCTGGTATTTTATCAACAGTATTTTGTTTTTTAAGTTCAATAGCATCATCATAGATTTTTGTGGTTTTGATATCAGCATGACGAAGAAAATCTTGAACATCACTTATTGATATATTTTGATCAGATAAAAGCATTTCAGTTGCTATAGCATGTCTAAAAAAATGGGCTGAAATGTTCTTATTTATTGTAGATTTAGAGATATTTTTAATAATAAAGTTCAAACTATTAGCTGTTAATTTTGTATTTTTTTCATAAAAAGCTGGAAATACAAAGGATTTTTCAATATCTTTATCTTGTATATTAAAATTATATTGAACATCTTTTTGATATTCCATAAGCTCAATAGCTAACTTTTTTAGCAAAGGTATGTACTGAATTTTTTGAGATTTGGTTTTATCTAGCCTAATCATGTATTTTCCATCTTTTTCCAAAATTTGCTTGTAAGTAAGGCTTCTAAGTTCGTCAGAACGCATTCCAGTATAATAAAGAGTTTTCATAATAAGTATATTTCTTAAGTCTTTTTCATTTCTAATTTCTATACTATCAATCATTTTTCTAATATCGTCTTTTGTTAATCTTAAGATTTTTTCTGGATCTAAGGGTTCTTTTTTAAAAAATTTTATGTTTTTAATTGGGTTTATAAAACTATCATCTCTTGTTTCTATTTCCTTAAAGAAATGTTTTAAAGCAGAGATAATTTTATTTATAGAGGAGTGTTTTAGTTCTCTTTCGTTTTTTAGTAGCATTATATAATTTGAAATATCCTCTTTGGTGACATTATAAAGCATTTTTAGAACCTCGGTATTATCTGGAGTATGGTCTCCAATTTCGTAGATATTTCTTAAAAAATCCATTAAATACATGAAATAGTCTGAAAGAGTTTTATCAGATTTTATACCAGTTAAAAGATTATAGTTAAATTCTTTTAATTCTTTTATAGGAATTTCTTTTTTTTGAAAAATACTTAATTCATATTTATTATGAGTTAATCTGTTCATTTTGACCTCTTTATAAATTTATTATATTAACTTTATAACAGATTCAACCTTTTTTTACAATAAGGTTTTTTATTCGAAGTTTTGTAAATTGCAAGAAATCAAAAATACAGAGTTTAAAAATAACTAATAGAGTGGTATAATAAAATTCAAAATGTTAATGGAGGATGAAATGGATATAAATTATCAGCTAGAAGAGAAAATAAGAATTATAGTAGATAATAGAGTTCCTGATAAAATTTTTAACGATTTTGCAGTAGAATTTTATCTTCTTACTAAAAAAATAATGATATCTTTAAATAAATTTTTGAATATAAGAGGTATAAGGAATCCAAAAATACTTCAAATTAAAAATGCAGGAGAACTGATATACATTTCTAGAGATAGTTACAGAATAAGAGAATTTTTGAAGAGCCATGATTATGATGAAATTCCCGAGTTAAATCCCCAAATAGCTTATTATGTAATCAAAAGAAATAAATTTACCATTGAGCAAAATTGGGAAAATATAATAGAAGTTTTGAAAGATTATCAATATCCTTCAAGATTTATGAATATGAAAAAAATTATCCTTACAGAGGAGCAGAAACTTCTTGTAAAAAAAGAAGTGAAAGAAAGATTTGCTCTAAAAGATTTTGAAATAAATAGTATAGTGGATTTATTAAAAAGATTAAAATCAGAGGATAGAGAGCTTTTTGAGAAATTTAAGGCAATATTTTAAGAATATAGGGGGAAAGAGATGACAACTAATGAATTAAAATTTTTAAGAGTCCGTGTAGAAAAACATCCAACAACAGACACTACTTTAGAATATTTAGAGCATCATAATGCAATAGCTGTATTAATTTTAGATGAAAAAGAAGAAAAAGTATTATTAGTAAACCAATATAGACCGGGAAACAGAGGGAATCTTTACGAAGTTCCTGCAGGTCTTATAGATGCCAATGAGGATGCTTTAGAGGCAATGTATAGGGAAGTTCTTGAAGAAACAGGTTATAAAAAAGAAGACTTAGAATTTATTTACAGATATCCCAAAGGTTTATTAATTTCACCAGGATATACTACAGAAACTCTAAATTTCTTTATAGTAAAACTAAAAAATCAAGGAATAATCCCTGAGGAGCAACAGCTTGATCACGGAGAAGACTTGTTTACAGAATGGGTAGCTTTTGACAAAGTAGAAACCCTTGATGTAGACATGAAAACAGTATTTTTATTGAATTTATATAAGAATATTTAGATAAAAAATATAAAACCTAAGCTTATTCTCCCACAGGGATAAGCTCCTTACAGTCGCAAAAGTTTCACCGAACCTACTCCACTTCGTTACGATTTAAAATAATCTAAGCTTTTCAAGCTAAAATTATCTAAAAGCGTGACGCTTTACCCATTAGTTTTACTAAAATTATAAATTTTATTTTTTTATTCGGGGTTAAGCGTCCCACGCTTAGATTTTTATGTTTTATGCTAAATAATTTAATTATGCAAAGGTTTTAAAGTATAAAAAAATGAGGATTTGTCCTCATTTTATTTTATACTTATTTTTTTTGTATTCCCAATAACTGTTTTCTAATCTTTGCGCTATTCTACCAATAATTTGAAAGGCCATTAAAATAAAGTCTGCATTTACTTTAATTTTATTATCTTCTAAATCCATTAATTTTTTAAGTTCTTCTTGTATTTCTTCAGGAATATCTTTTTCTAGACTATGTAAATAGTTATTTCTAATTTTTCTGATTATATCAAGCTTTCTACCTTCATCTTCAGAAATAGGAACTTTTATATTACATTCTTTTTCTAAGAAGTTTAAGTATCTTTTTATATAGGGAAGAGACTTATCCATATGGTCCTCTACCCACTTGTTTTCCGATTTGGCTATATCTACAGACACATCGCTTAAAAGTGTCTCAAAGAGGCTAAAAATCATTAATATGACGGATAAATAGTGCATTTCGTAGAAGTATTCTTCATCTGAGAAATAACATCTACCATAAGCAGCTAATTCTTTCTGATTTTTTATTTCTTTTTTCTTGATATTAAGTTCTTCTTTTGAAAATTTAAGATAATTTTCTATATGAATTTGGTTAGTTTCAAAATATCTCTGTAGACTGGAAATTCTATTTTCAAAATCAGAAAAAAGTTTTGAAAAATTTTCTGATGATTTGAAATAGGGATTTACAATACAATATGAGTATGGATCTATAAAGTCCTTATCACAATTACAGTCTTTTTCAATCTCTTTTTCAATTTTTTCTTTTTTAAACAGACTAAACAAATAAACCATCCCCTTTATTTTATTCTTCTGTTTCCTCTACATTGTTTAAGATTAAATGAGCAAATTCTTTAAGGTCTGTTGCCTTAAAAATAGTTATTCCTTTATTTTTATCTCCTAAAACAATTAAGTTATCTCCAGATTTTATGTCAAAATACTCTCTAGCTTTTTTGGGTATAACAATTTGCCCTCTTTCTCCAACTTTAACAGTACCGCAAAGACATTGTGTTCCATTAAATTCTAACATTTTATCAACTCCTTTTTTTCATATTTTACACGAAAAGTCATTTTTTAGCAATAAAAAAAGGGAATAGTATGAAAAAACATACAATTCCCTAGAAAATTTAAAATGGGAAAATAGTAAATCCTATAGAAATAACAGGTAAAAGGTTATAACCTAAAAATTCTGGTAAATATGAGTAACCTTGTTGAATTAGGTAAACTATATCGTTTTCAAGATTTTTTTGATTTGGCATAATTAGCCCTGAACTACTTAATCCAAATTGATCAGTTACTATTTGTGGCAAGTTTAAAATATTTCCTCCCGAAGCTTCTAATGCTGCAATAATATCATCTTGATAACCTACAGGTATTCCAGCAGAAGTTAAAATCCCTTTTATAGTATTGTTATCTCCAACATTAAAATATAAATTTGCTTGAGGTCTTTTCATAAGATAAGTACCAAGACTTAATTCTAAATGAACAACGCTGTTAAAATCGTATCCATAAGCTAGACCTAAATAAGGATAAGTTTGCCCAAGTTTTATAGATATAGATCCTGTAACAGGAACAGATTCTGTTGTACCATCTCCATTAGTATCAAAAGGTATAGTTCCATCAGTATCTATCTTAAGTCCTCCCATATCATAGAAAAACCCTGCAGAAGCCCTAAGGTTTCCTCCAAAGGGATGATAATGCAGAAGAACTCCAGCTGTAGAAAATCCTAAGCTACCAGCAACATTTAAGTCCATTCCATCTTTATTAAAACCATAATTAATCCCTTCTACAGAAAAAATATTATAGTCAAGCGACAGACTAAGCCATTCACTTTGTTTATATATACCTCGAAATTCATAACCGGTAGGTAGGCCTAGTCCCACTCCCAAACCGAGATTTGATTGATATTGAGAAAATTCTCCGTGTATAAAATTAAAAATTAGCATAAAGCTAAAGAGTATTTTTTTCATAGATTTCACCTCTTAAATAATATACTTTTCTTGTTGATATTATATCTCATTTGCTTCTTAAACTCTATTATTTTCAAAATTTATTGACAATATAAAGAAAAAAAACATAAACTTAACTTATACAGTTTAACTTTTGGAGGATAATTCATGATAAAGTTTTGGCCAGAACAAGAAGAAATATTAAATTATAAAGAAGGAATTATGGCAGTTCCTTCAGTTCCAGGTTCTGGAAAAACTTTCACATTGACCCATTTAGCCTTAAAATTATCCAAAGAAATAGATGAAAACAGTAAAATTCTTATATTAACTTATATGAATTCGGCAGTAGAAAATTTTTATGAGAGATTAAAGACCTTAGATAAAAATGTTTCAAATATCGAAGTTAAAACTATACATAAGTTTTGCTTAGATTTAATAAAAGAAAACATTGATTTATTTAATATATCGGAAGATTTTGCCCTTTTGGACAGTGAAAGTTCGAGAAAATTAGTAGAAGATTTGTACAAAACTTGGTTTAATGAGAATAAAGAAAAATTAAAAACTTTTTATAAGATTTATTCTTTGGAAAATGAAGAAGATTTTTATCAAAGTTTAAAATTTTGCTTATTAAATTTCATTTCAAGAAGCAAGAATTTTGCTATAGAAGTAGATAAAATTAGAGAAAATACAGGGGAAGAGTTAATTTTATTGGCTGTAGATTTTTATGAGAAGTATCAAATACTTTTAAAGCAGAATAAGTACCTAGACTACGACGACATTCTAATTAAGTCCTATAATCTATTAAATGAAGGTAGTGGAGTTGATGAAAATTATAAATTCATTCTAGAAGACGAGTCTCAGGACTCCAATTTTCTTCAAAGTAAAATAGTTCAATTAATAAATAACCAAAACCTCGTAAAAGTTGGCGACTCTAATCAAAATATAACTGGCAGTTTCACTAATTCTTCTCCTAAAATCTTTAAAAAATTCATTAAAGAAGCCAATATAATCAAGGAGTTGAGAAATAATAACAGAAGTTCTGAAAAAATAATTTTTTTAAGCAATCTCTTTATAAAATACACTAAACTTTATCATCCAACAAAAGAGGCTAGGAGCGCTCTTTCTAGTCCTTTTATTAAAAGCGATTTAGATAAATATCCTGATTCAAAAATTATAAATTATCTAAAAAAAGACATAAACGAAGAGTTTAACTTATGCATTCAAAAAATTAAAAATTTTTCACAAAAATTTCCTGAAAAAAACATAGGAATTTTGGCACCAAGAAACAAACATTTAAATATTTTGGCTAACTTACTCAGAAAAGAAAATCTTGATTTTGAAATTTTAAGCGATTTCTCTCAAAATAATCTGGAGACATATCAAAAATTATCGGATTTTTTGGAATTCATAGATAATCCAAATAACAAAAAAATCTTTATAAAAATTTTGGAAAAACACTTATTAAAATCTGAATTATCTTCAGAAAATAAAGAATATATAATCAAATCAGATATGAAAAACATTTTTTTTAATGAAAAAATAAACGAATTAAATAATCATATTTATAAATTAAAACTACTCTTAGATTTTTCCATAAACACGAAAGAAAAAACTCTAATTTATATAAGTCAAAATTTTGATTTTGATAATATTGAGCAAGAAATTATTGAAATCATTTCTTTAAATTTAAAAACAATCTTTAAACTTAATCCTAAGTGGTCTTATAAAAATTTAGTATATGAACTGAGGAAAGTAGAGAACAATAGAATAAATTACTTTAACTGGGGTTTATCAAAGAAAAGTCATAGAAATAAAAAAATAACCCTTTGTACTTATCACAAAAGCAAAGGAAGAGAATGGGATTTTGTATATATGCTTTGTCTAAACGAAGAGTTTTTTCCAGTTTTTCTTCACAAAGAACAACAGGGAGAGAAAAATTATTTGAAAGATGAGTATAGAATTCCTGAAGCACTTTGTTACTATGAATTAGAAAAATTACTAAAAGGAGATTTTCATAAAGATTATATAAATTCTTATAAAGCTGACAAAATTTCAGAAAGTTTAAGGATTATATATGTTGGAATTACAAGAGCAAAAGAATTTCTAGTCATTAGCTCAAATCTTGAAAATGAAGGAGTTTTTTATTATAAACTTTTTAAAAAACTTATATCAAAAATAGAAAAACTAAATATTCAAACCTTGGACTACGCGCCCAAACCTCGTAAACGTGACGTTTAATCCTTATAAATTAAATATATAAGGTGTCCAGCAACCTTTGCTGGTCGGGTTTGGGCAGAAGCCCAAGATCTTAGAAGCTGTTTCTAATTCAAATAATCCTAAATAACTATCTTTTTCTATTTTTAAAGTGATATTTAGCTACATTCATTCTATACTTGAAGGTATTTTTTATATCAACTAAAGTTTTAATAAAGTCTTTAAATACTCTTCCAATTTTTAAGGTAAATTTATTAAAAGAACTTAACTTATAAACTTCTTTACAATAAGGACATCTATATTTTCCTTTTTTATTAAGGATTTTCATATCTTTTTTACAAGCTTTACATTTAACTATAATTTTATCCAAAATTACCACCTCAATTAATTATATCTCAATTCAAGAATCTAAACAAGAAGATATTAAAAGCTTGAGAATTTCTTGACAATCATACCGTAAAAGTATAAAATGTTTAAAAAAATAACAGTTTTTAGGAGTTTTTATGGAAGTTAAATGGATTGAATACAATGGAAAAAAAGTACTGTTTTCTAATTATGAGGGTTGCAAAACTTCAGAAGAAATGATAAATATTTTATATAAAGAAGTTGAAATTTTGGAACAGCAAGAAAATAAAACCCTTGTTATAGCAAATTATAACAATTCCTTTGGTTCTAATGAATATATGAGTATATTAAAAGAAATGGGAAAGACTGTTCTTTCTAAAAAAATAGAAAAAACTGCTACTATGGGGATTACTGGATTTAAAGAAGCTTTATTCAAGAGTTATATTTTCTTTTCAGGTCAAAAAAATGTAAAACTTTTTTATGATAAAGAATCAGCTTTAGACTGGTTAACAGAAGATTAAAAGAGGGATATATGAGAGTTACTTGGCTTAGTCACAAAGGTAAAAAGGTTCTTTTTTCAAATTATGTTGGGTGTAAAAATGCTGAAGAAATGATTGAAGTTCTTCATAAAGAAGCTGAAACTTTAAGAGCTCAAACAATTAAAGTTTTAGTTATGGCTGATTTTTCAATTTTTTTTCCAAATGATAAATACATGGATGAAGTTAAAAAAGTAGGTAATGCAGTTTTAAAGGCCAAAATTCAAAAGACTGCCACTGTGGGAATTACCGGAATCAAAAAGATACTTTTTAAAGCTTATATTACTTTTACTGGACAAAAAGACGTTAAAATTTTCGATAATCAAAAAGAAGCCCTTGATTGGCTTACAGAATAAAAACCCGAACTTAGTTCGGGTTTTTTTATTCTAATATTTTTTGAAGTTCATTTTTTACTTTTTCTGATAAAGTTTCTGAAACTTTAGCTATCATATCAAAATCTGATAATAATTCTCTGTCTAATACAGGTTTTTCATTAGGATAGCTTTCTCCTAAAAAAATCTGAGAAGTATGACTATCTTTAAATTCATCTGATATTATTCCTTGTTTCACTACAGATTTTGTCTTTAAATCAATTAAGCTATAATTTATACTCATTTTAACTGTAGATTCTTTATAGTTCTTTATTTCTGTATATTTTTTTTCTTCATAGGTTGCTAGAGGATCTAAAGTTTTTGGTAAAGTCCATATAGAATCACTTTTTATTATACCATTAACATTTTTTTTCACCTCATACCAAGTTTTATTAGTATAATTCGTTGATACTTTTGGCTTAGTGAAATTTATATTTGAAATTTCAATATCTAAAAAATAATTAGTATCTTTAAGTTCGCTTTCGCTAAAATTCTTACTTAGTAAATTTTCTTTATTTAATTTTAGATTTTCACCCTTCACAAATCTTGTATATTCATTAATATTTATATCATTTATCAACAAATTATAAAGTTTATTGCTTAATAAATTACCAACATTCAAGTAATTAAACTCTTTTTTTATATCAAAATAAACTACTTTCTGCATAGCAAGTTCTTTGGTTTCTTTATACCTATCAAAAACATCAAGATACCTTGGATTATAATCATAACTTTTCTTGTAGAGTTTATTTATAGTTTTATAGTCAAAGCTTGTTTGCCTAGGAGTATAATTTTTAGCTGCTTCATAATAGGCTTTTGAAGTTTCTAGAGTCCAAGTTCTGATATCTTTTGGTTCGATTTTGAAATGTAAAAGTGCAAAAGTTTCTGGTCTAAGCCTTGATATATTCCTGTAAAGAATAACCATTTTTTCTGTTTCATTTGCATAATTTATTAAATTCCCTGTTTGTCTTACCTCTAATATTTGATTTTCTTGTCTTTTTATAGCCTCGTTATAGACCTCATTCAATCCTTCTATGGCCGGTTTATAGTCATAGTCATTTATTAAAGCATTTGAAAACTCTAAAACAGCTCCATAATAATTTCCGCTTTTCACATATTTTTCTGCTGAATTTACACTTCTACCCTTTGTAGTTAAGGATCTACAAGAAGTGATAAATATTAAAATCATTATTAAAGTAAAAAATTTTTTCATTTTCCCTCCTTAGTTTCAAATAAAATTCACATTTAAAATCGATTTTAATCATTTTATGAAGCTTTTTAAGACGCTTCAAGCTAAAACTTAGACAAAAGTTAGTTCAAAATTAAAAATGCTTCTATTTCGATTTTAAGGCGTTTTAAAGTGTTTTTATAATTATACTACAATTTTGTCAAAAAATAAAAAAAATCTAGCTTATAAAGCTAGATAAAATTTCTAAATGGCGGGAGCGACGAGGATCGAACTCGCGACCTCCTGCGTGACAGGCAGGCGCTCTAACCAAACTGAGCTACGCCCCCATTTATGGTGGTCCCAACAGGACTTGAACCTGTGACCCCCTGCTTGTAAGGCAGGTGCTCTCCCAACTGAGCTATAGGACCTTATATGGTGCCTTGAGGCGGAATCGAACCACCGACACGAAGATTTTCAGTCTTCTGCTCTACCGACTGAGCTATCAAGGCAAATGGCGGAAGAACTGGGACTCGAACCCAGACATCTTGCGATTTTGCCGGTTTTCAAGACCGGTTCCTTAGCCAATTCGGGCATTCTTCCATCATAAAATATTAAATTTTGGTAGGGCGTAGGGGAATCGAACCCCTGTTGCCAGGATGAAAACCTGGAGTCCTAACCATTAAACGAACGCCCCAGAAAAAATGGTGGATCTAGTTGGAGTCGAACCAACGACCTACCGGTTATGAGCCGGTTGCTCTAACCAAACTGAGCTATAGATCCAGCAATGGTGTGCCCGAAGGGATTCGAACCCCTGACCTACGCCTTAGAAGGGCGTTGCTCTATCCAGCTGAGCTACGAGCACATCTATATAATAAAAATGCTTTTTATTAAAATGGTGCGTTATACAGGAGTCGAACCTGTGACAACACGATTAAAAGTCGTGTGCTCTACCATCTGAGCTAATAACGCATATATATGGAGCGGGAGACGAGGGTCGAACTCGCGACATTCAGCTTGGAAGGCTGACGCTCTACCAACTGAGCTACTCCCGCATTTTTAATATTTTGGTGGCGGGGGGAGGATTTGAACCTACGACCTTCGGGTTATGAGCCCGACGAGCTACCAGACTGCTCTACCCCGCGATATGTATTTAATTCAAGTGGTGCCTGGGGCGGGAATCGAACCCGCACGATCAAAGAGATCACAGGATTTTAAGTCCTGTGCGTCTACCTATTCCGCCACCCAGGCGTTACCGTCATTTATAGTGACCGAAAATAATGGTATCACGTATAAAAAAAAATGTCAACATTTTTTTTGTTTTTCTTAGGGAATATGTTATATATTTATTGAGGTGATTCTATGAAAAATCAAATAGTGCAGTTTATAAAAAATAATTGGTCCTATAAATCTGGTATTTTAAACTCTGATAAAATGTTTAAAGCGGCAGTTTTAATTCCTATTTGTCAAATAAATAACGAAACTTATATAATTTTTGAAAAAAGAGCTAAAAATATAAAGCAAGGAGATGAAATATGTTTTCCTGGTGGAAAATATGAAGAAAATGATTTTAATTTTTCCCATACAGCCCTTAGAGAAACTTCTGAAGAATTAGGGATCTCTAAAGATAAAATTTCAATCTTAAGAGAACTGGATACTTTTGTAACTCCTTTTAATTCGCTTATATACAGTTTTTTAGCTTACTTAGATATCTCAAATTTTGATGAATTAAAATTTCAAAAAAGTGAAGTTCAAGAACTTATATTTATTCCTTTTGCTTGGTTTTTAAATAACGAAGCTCAAAACTATAAAATATATCTTGAAAGTCATCCTCATACTTACGACAAATTAGGAAATAAAATCGAAACCTTTCCCGCAAAAGATTTAGGTCTTCCACAATTATATCACGATTCTTGGTCTAATGGTTATAGAGAAATTATTTCTTATAATTACCAAGGTCATATAATCTGGGGCTTTACAGCTAATATTCTTAAAGATTTTTTAGATAAATACAAGGAGTTATCCTCCTTGTAATTATTTTCTGTTTATTTCACCTTTTTTTAATTTTTCATCATATTTCATATGAACAAATTCATCTTCATATTCTTTCATAAAAGAAAACATCGTCATAAAATTTTCAGTGTCTATTTTTATATTATTATTTTTGAAAAAATTCAAACATTCCAACATAAAACTTGATAAACTTTGATATATCTTAGGATTATTAATTATTACTGATACTACTAAACTATCTTTGAATTCTTTTAAAATTAAAGGTTTTTTAGATTTTTCAAAAATGCTTCTCATTATTTTATTGTCTGGACTTTGAGCTTCCTTCAAGAATTTTTCATAAGCTTTTTCTTCTAGGGTTTTTCTTGTATTTTCATCAAGAACCAAGTATTCTTCCCACCTAGGCAATTCTTCTCTAATCACAACTTGAGCTTCTTCTACTTTTTCTTTTGATTTTTCCATTTTTTTACTTTGTTTTTTAGCAATATACTCTTCAGCCCATCTATACTTCAAAGCATCTTTAAAATATTTTAAAGATGATGTTTTAGAGTTATATATAGTGTACTCCATAGTATATCTAACATAGTAATAATCATAAGCTGCTAAAGCCTTTTTCAGCTCCTTTGGAAAAGTTGTTAACTTTCTAAAGTTTTCAGGAACTATCTCCATTATTTTGTGATATTTTTCAGAATTTAGAGCTGTTAATAAGTCACCGCTTTGAGTTATCTCGTCGTGCTCTTCATGAGTTATATATCTATCAAAATTAAGTTTCTCATCATAAAATATTTTTTGCTTAATTTTATTATGGTCTTCTGAAAAATAAAATATAAATTCCGTAGTATCTATACGTCCTTTTTTTTCCATTTTATAATCTAGTATAAAATTATTATTTTTCAAGTAAGAGCAGGAATTTTCGATTATTTTTATAGCCCTAGAAACATTTTTCCAAGCTATAGGTATTCTTCTGGCTATATAATAAGCAGGTCTTTTAAGTTCTAAATTATTATGTCTCCACTTAGTTATCATGGTAAATATTGATCTTGTTATAGAGTCTTTTATATTCAAAAGCTCTTCTGCATCAAAGGCAAGATAACCCTTTGCCACAATATTTTTATAAAATTCATCTGTAAAAGTTATTTTATATATCTCTCTAACTCTTTTGTCTGCAAAAAAATCTGATTCCTCACTTTCAGCATCCCTTAAAGTTATCACTCTGTAAGTAAACATATTTGTATTTATTAAATCATCTATTACTTGATTAGCTTCGTTTGAATAGAATAAATTCTTAAATCTGTAAGTAGAATTAGCCATCTTATCTATGCTTTCTTTTGTTTTTTTATACAAACCATTTTTAGTTGATCTCGGTACATTCAAATTATCAAGTATCTCAGAAACATTAGTATAAAAAGTTTGATTATAACCTCTATCCCTCATTATTTTAGTTAAAGATATAAATATTCTCTCTTCAAAATCCCCTGGAATGGAAGAATTAAAAGAGGGTAAAACTTCCAAATAAGAAGTTTTTTCAGAATTAAAATAATATTTTCTAACTTGATTTTGTTTTATATTTTTATTTTTTGAAAAAATAGGATACTCTACTATGTTCATTTCAAGTCTTATTAAATCTCTATCTTGTTCAAGCTCTATTAATGAGTCACTAATATCAACAAATTCCTCAATAATTTCTATATCGCTCTCTAATTCTTTTATTTCCTCAAACTCATCTATTTTTTTCAAAAAAATTCCTCCAATAATTGCTAAAAAAAATACCTGTTCGACTATCATCTGATACATATGATAGTACTAAGCGTATTAACTTAAAGATTATATATTAAAATACAAAATATTGCAAGCAAAATGCTAGTGTTAAGAGTATATTTTTCAATGCTTTGGTTTAATCTCTATATATACTATAAGTTTTTATGTGATTGAAGATATTTTTGATTTTAATCTTCAACAGCAGTGGGTAATTTTTCCTAAATTACAGTTTACAAGGCTATTGATTTCATTGACTTTAAAATACTAGTACTAAGCGTATTTTTTATAAAAATAACCCTTTATTTTAAAGCACACCAAACCCAAAATTTCTTCTATAACCCAATAAAATCAACAAAAAAAATGATAGTTGAACAGGTATTTTTTTTTATTTTTTGCTATATTTAAAATTTAATTGTTTTTTTTAATTTTTAAATTTAAAATTGTTTTTATAATTTAAAAATAATTTTAAATTTAATTTGTTTTTTATTTTTATTTTTTTATAAAAAATATTTTTTTAATTTTTTTATTATTTTTTCAATAAAAATAACCATAAAATCAATATTTTACAGGTGTTTTATCATTATTTTTAACATATTTTTTATTTTATTTATATTTGTAGTTGTTTTCTAAAAAAAACTCAAAAATACAAAAAACAAAGTTAAAATATCTAAAAACACAATAAATAATTTTAACTTTTAAAAATACGTAATTTTTAAAATTAGAACTACTTTTCCTCTACAATTTTTACAAAATTGTATATTTTAAAAAACAATAATATTATTTTTATTTTTTTAAGATGCTAGTATGATAGGTATGAGATGCTAGTATTAAGTGCTATGAGATGCTAGTATTAAGTGCTAAAAAATGCTAGTACTAAGTGTCGGAAAATGCTAGTATTAAACGTATTTTTTTGGCTCTGTAGCCCTTTAAAATCAAGGCCTCCAGCTTCCTATTAATAGTATTATAACAGTATTAAATAAATACAACAACAGTTTCAGTGCATTTTTTTATAAAAAAAAATAAATTAAAATTGCACTAAAAAATAATTTGTGCTATAATAAATTTAAAATTATGCTTAAGGAAAATTTATGGAAAAAAAAATAGTTTCTCACATAAACGAAAATTTAGAAAAAATAATAACACCTGATGGAAATATAAAAATAAATACAAAATATCCATACACCTTAGGTCATAAAGGCGCAATAATGGAATTATTAAATCAAGGACCATATTATATAAAACTTATCGTAGATAATCTTGATTATAAAGACATTGAAGAATTTCAAAATAACGACATAATATTCAAAACCTTAATAAATCAAGATAAAGCATATATTTTAATAAGATTTGGAAATAGTTCTTTATTACATGAAATTATTTTTAATCCAACTCTCTATCCGAATAAAAACAATACAAAAGATTATCTTAAATCTAGTAATTTAATCTATTGCGTTCTAATCGAAGGTGAAACAGGAATTGTAAAAAGCATTAAATTATTTAATTTTCCTTTGGAATTATTTAATAAATTAACAAATATTTGGGAAAAAGCATTAGAAAATCAAAATTATCAAGAAGAATTTAATGTTTATGTATCAAACTTTTTTTCAGAAGATGTTTTATTTTGGTGGGAAAATATAAATTAAGGAGTTTTTATGAAAAAAAGAGAAGACTATTTAACTTGGGATGAATATTTTATGGGAATTGCATTACTTTCTGCAAAAAGAAGTAAAGATCCAAGTACTCAAGTAGGAGCTTGCATAGTAAACTCTGAAAAAAAAATAGTTGGATTAGGATACAATGGTTTTCCAATAGGCTGTAGTGATGATTCTTTACCTTGGGAAAAAAATGGTGATTTTTTAGAAACAAAATACCCTTACGTTTGTCACGCTGAATTAAACGCTATTTTGAATAGCACAAAAAATTTAAATAATTGCTCTATTTATGTAGCTTTATTTCCTTGCAATGAATGCGCAAAAGCAATAATTCAAAGTGGTATCAGGGAAGTTGTTTATCTTTCAGATAAATATGACAAAACTCCTTCAAATATTGCATCCAAAAAAATGTTCCAAATGTCTGGAGTAAAATTAAGACAATTAGTTTTAGAAAAAAAATCTATTGAAATTTCTTTTGATATTGAAAGCATATGAAAATAAAAAGAGATTAAGCGTAGAATGCTTAACCTCGAAAAATAAACTCTATAATACCAGTAAAACTAATGGGTCAAGCGTCACGCTTGTTCGGTGAAGCTGAAAAGCTTCAAGTATTTTTAATAATCTTTTCCTGCTGGTTTGATGTTTTCCACATCAAATGCATGACAAGGCGTTACACCATAAACCATTCCACAGCTAGGACACTTAAATTCAAAAGTTTCCATAACAAGCTCCATTCCGCATTCACAATCAAACTCGGCCGGTGCAGGCATTAAACCATCACTAAACCCCATCATTCTTAGTTTATCAACTATTTGTTTTCCATTTTCAAAACTTCCTGAACATCCGCTATGCATTTTATCCTCCTATGTTTAATTTTTTCCCGTATCTTAAATTTGTCCTCATATTTTGAATAAATTTATCCATTTTCTCAAGTTCACCAAGGACAGCTCTTTCTTCCTCAGTAGTTTCAATGATTGTAGCAATTCCACCATTGGATATAACAATCCTTCTTTCTCCCATAAGCGCTAAAACAGGGTCATGAGTTGCAATTAAAACTATTTTATCTTCTTTAACAAGCAGTTCCAAAGCTCTTTTACGGTCGATACCAGCGTTTTCGATTTCGTCTATAAGAATTATCGGGGAGGAGCTTAAAATCGCGGTATCGGCAATCATAAGCGCTCTAGATTGACCTCCGCTAAGACTTGTTATAGGTGTTTCTGGTTTGAAACTTTCTCCAGCAAGATTATTTGCTTCTGCAATTATTTTTGTTATAATCTCTTCCCCGTTTTCAACCATTCTACTTTTCGCATGTAATTCTAAAAATTCATAAACAGACAAATCCATAACAAAATTCATATTTTGAGAAAGTTGAGCAACTAATTTATTGCTTGAAGAGTATCTCCATTTTTTATCAGGCTCAGTTTCGTTTATTAAAATTTTTCTTAAAGTTGGAGTATCTCCTTGAGCAGTCCATTCAATATCAGCAAGTAGTCTACTTTTTCCGCTACCAGTAGGACCAACAATACTAATTATATCTCCTTGCTTTACTGTAAGTTCTCCAAAGGTTTCAGTTTCACCAAGCTTATTTCTTCCAGGCAAAATAGTTAAAGATTTAACTTCGTTTTTTTCTTCAAGACCTAATAAGGCAATCATTTGTTTTAAATATTCAGAAATATTTTTTAGTGAGTATTCAATGTTTATAGCTTTATCTTCGATTTCGTCTTCAGAAAAAGTATTATAAAATTCAATAAAAGTTAAATGCTCTTTATTCGTTATATTTATATCATTTTCATTTAAAAATTCTGTTAAAAACGGATATTTTTCAATAATTGAAGCTATTGAATTACCCTCAAGATATCTTTTGTCCATAAAATTACTCTCCTAAGTCTATTTTTTTTACATTTCCAAGTTGATGAGCTTCACCGATTCTAGTTTCACCTAAGCAATAAGAACATAAAGCACTTGGCATAGAGAATCTAAGTTTTTCTCCTACTAAAGTTTTCAATTCTACAGTTTCGTCATAAATCAATGTTGAAAATTCATAAGCTCCTTGCCCAGTGAGTCCGTTTATATGCATAACCAAAGCTCTTGGGTTAACTGAGCTAACTTTTGAAGAAAAAACTTCTCTCTCTGCTTGAGAAACAATATCTCCTTTGGTGATAACAACCATATCAGCAGTTTTTAGCATAGGTCCAATTTTTTTAGGAGTGTTAATACCGCTTAAGTTATCAATAACACAAATTGCCTTAATATTTTGAATATACGGAGAACAACGATTACAAAGACCAGCACTTTCTGTAATTAGTAAATCAAGATTGTTTTTTATCCCCCATTGTACAACTTCTTCGATGTTGCTGACAAAGTAGTGATCAGGACATAAAGCTCCAGATAGGCCTTTTTTTACAGGAACGCCTAATTTTTCATAGATTTTATCATCATCGGTGTAAAGGCAATCAAATTTTACTACCCCTACAGCTATATTTCTATTTTTTAAATTTTCTATTGTTTTTGTTATGATTGAAGTCTTCCCAGAAGAAGGAGGACCTGAAATTGTTATTAAATTCATAAATTTTCTCCTTATTGTAAAAAACTTTTGGACTCCGCGTCCAAACCTCGTAAGCGTGACGCTTAACCCAAAAATTAAATTTATTAATTCGATCCAACGTAAGGTTGGTGCGGTGTGATGCATAAGCACGGTCTAATTATTCTAAACTTGCTTTATTAAATAAGTCTTCACAATGATGCATTTGCTCTTGTAAATTATTGTTATATATATAATCCCAACCAATCCATAGATATTTTTTTCCTTCAGGAGTTCCATTAACAACTTCAGGGTTAACACTTGGGAAGAATCCTTTGTGTGATAGGATTTCTCCAACAGCTTTTGAGCTAAAGAAGTCAATTAAATCATGCATTTTATCAACTTTTTCTCTTTTGGTTAGCATAAACACGGGAGATATTATCGCACCATCTTCAGGCCAAACAGGAATCATAGTTCCACCCTCTTTGGTCATCCTAGTGAAGAAATAAGGCATAATTGTAACTGTAGGTCTATTTACAGTCATTCTATCAGATTTAACCATTTGAGCTGGATGTAGATTTTGGATTAGAGATTTACCTAATTTTTTAACTCCTTCATCGCCATATAGTTTATAAATATTTAGCAAAATAGCATTAAATAAATCAAAATCAGATACAGGTAAACTTACAGATTTTTCAAATTCAGGTTTTAGTAAATCAGCCCATGTTTTAGGAATTTCTCTTCCATTCAATTCTTTGCTATTTACTAAAAATACAGCAGGAACAACTGCTAAAATTGAATAATCTCCACTAGGGTCTCTTAGATTCTCAAATTCATTGTTATAGTCTTTGTATTTAACAGCATCTTTAAAAACATTAGCTTTCTTAAATTTACCCATTAAATTTTCATCAAAGAATAAATCGAATCCAGCAGAAAGATATATATCAGCAAGATTATTGTAATCCGATTCATTTCTCACAGTTCCCTTAAGCCATTCTAAACCGTGAGAAGCAGCTTTTAAGTCATATTCAATATCATATTCACTTTTTTCAACAAAAGCATCAAATTGCTCCAAAAGTGGAACTCTAACAGGGCACGGTAGAAGTCCAATAACTTTTACACCGTTGGTTCTTTTGGTTTTTTCGTTTAAAGTTAAATCAGCACTGTTTCTTGATAATTCAATAAAATCATTAAGCATATCAGAAAACCCTTCAATACCTATGCTTTTTGTTTTTAAAACTATATCAAGATTAAGTTTTCCCAGTAATTTTTTTCCGTCCTCTGTTTTTAAATTTTCAAAACCTTTATTTACAAAAAAATCGATTGTTTCAGGATATTTATTTAATATAGTTTCAATTCTATCGTTGATTTTAAAATATTTTGACATATAGCCTCCTTAAAAATTCTAACATTTGACTAATTATACCATAAAGGTATAGTATTTTGCGTAACAGATGTTACAATTTTGATTAAATATTTTAAAAACAAAGGCTAGAAGTAAAAAAAACTTTATGCTAATATTTTTATAAGAATACTCAAGAAAGGGGAAAATAATGTTTAAAAATTTAAATAAATCAATAATTTTTAGAGGAATAGACGAAAAAGAAATTGGAGAAATGTTTAAAAATATTAATTATTATACAAAAAGTTATGTGAATGAAGAGTTTATTGCTTTTAGAGGAGATAAAGTAGAATGTTATATGATTTTACTTGAAGGAGAGCTTGTTGCAGAAATGCAAAAAATTAACGGAAAAGTTGTAAAAATAGAAAATCTCACAGCTTTTTCTGATATAGCACCAGCTTTTGTTTTTGGGCAAGACAACAATTTTCCAATAGATCTTTATGCAGTAAAACCGTCAAAAATATTATACATTCCTAAAAATGAGTTATTAAAAATAATTCAAAGCAATGTAAAAATATTAGAAAATCTCCTCAATAGTTTTTCAAATAGAACACAGTTTTTGTCTAAAAAACTATGGTTCTCTAATAAGACCATAGAAGAGAAATTAGCAACTCATATTTTAGAAAATTTAAATTCAAGTGAAATATGGGTTATAAAAAAATCTATAACAGATTTAGCAAACATCTTTGGAGTTTCCAGACCATCTTTATCAAGAGTTATTACAGGTCTTGTAGAAGAAAATATATTAGAAAGGCTTGAAAATGG